>CAJGCH010000077.1 GCA_904501845.1 uncultured Bacillaceae bacterium
GGTCTCAATAAATCTTCCTTATATTCATCGAGTCGGAAGATAGAAGGGGTAGCCGACCGAATATCGACATCACATAATAAACCGACAAGGTTCTTATCATCATCAATAATCGCAATGTGCCGGATTTTCTTCTCTTTAACGGTCTCGATGGCTTGTTCGATGGTGGCGTCCTCTGGGAGTGTAATAACATCTTTAATCATGATATCCTCAATAATCATAGTGCTGACCTCCTCATTAAAGATGATCTAGTACATATACCGGTTCATGAATCTCAGTTGGTCAAATCTTTGGATGCTTTCATTGCTTACATTCTTGCCGATGCGGGCCATTAAGCAGTTCGCTGGGTGGGAGCATATCTCCGGGTCGTCTGTTGCATACCATTCAAGACCTCCAGCACTCATCATGCGCTCCATCATTTTGCGGTAATCCCAAACATTCAGCCCGCTTCCCTTCAAATCCCAATGCCAATAATATTCTGTTGTAATGATAATGTAGTTCTCCATGAAATCATCCATCATGGCAACTTGAAGCAAATTCTTTCCGACTGAAGCGCCGCGATATTCTCGAATCACTTCAATGGCACCTAGCTCGAGCAAATCTTCCATCTTGCCTTCAGACCATCTTTCAAGCGGGTCTGGATAAAGATAGGTCACATATCCGACAATGGTATCTTCTTCTCTTGCTATGATAATCCGGCCTTCTGGCAGGTCACTGATTTGAATTAACGCCTTATGCTGCTTTTCAGGTATGCGAAAAGCGACAAGTCCTTCGTGGAATTTCAGCTCTTTTAATGTGTCTTTTGTTACTGGGCCTTCAATGGTGAGCGGCCCGCGCGGGGTCTCTATCATTCTCTTGTAATACGTTTTTTTGTGTTCCATTCATACACCACCTAGGTCACTTAATAACGTTATTATACAGCACTTTAAAGATTGCTCCTGAATCTGGATATGAACATTTTTCGTCGAAGGGACGTTTGTGAAGATACCCAGATGATGTAAAGCGCTTACAAGATGAAATGGAGCTAGTCCCTGCTTCGCTAATGGCTCACTTATGAAGGATTTAATCTATTCATAAGGATTGTAACATATTTACATAAGTTATCAAATATTTAAAAAATTGAGATAATATGGATTTTATACTATACTAGGAATATCTTTACAATTGATTAAGGGGGTAATGGAAAATGAAACTGGAAGCGCTTTCTGTCGAAAAAGGTCAATATAATTTAGCTAATTATGATGAGACCTATCGCAATTTTGATTGGACGGAGGTTGAAAAAGAATTTTCTTGGCATGAAACAGGGAAGCTAAATGCTGCGTACGAAACAATCGATCGGCATGTGGAGACCTTCCGGCGCAATAAGGTGGCACTCTATTATAAAGACCCTAACCGTTATGAGAAATATACATTCAGTGAAATGAAAGATTTGTCCAATCAGGCTGGTAACGTGCTCAAGGAATATGGACATGTATCAAAAGGGGACCGGGTATTCATCTTCATGCCTAGAACTCCAGAGCTGTATTTTGTTGCATTAGGAGCTATAAAGCTTGGCGCTATTATCGGACCTCTTTTTGAAGCCTTTATGGAGGGTGCTGTGAAGGACAGACTGGCTGACAGTGAGGCGAGTGTTATTGTGACAACGCCAGAGCTTGCGGGGAGGATACCTGCCGATGACCTGCCTAACCTAAAGCATATTTTTATTGTTGGCAGCGAAATAGAGGAGAAGGGCAAATACATTGATTTCCTAAGCAAATTCAGGAATGCCTCAAAAGAGCTGGAGATTGAATGGGTAGACAGGGAGGATGGATTGATCCTTCATTATACGTCTGGTTCCACAGGCAAACCAAAAGGAGTTCTCCATGCCCATAATGCGATGATTCAGCATTTGCAGACAGGCAAATGGGTGTTGGATTTAAACGAAGAGGATGTCTACTGGTGTACAGCTGATCCAGGCTGGGTGACGGGAACTGCCTATGGAATCTTTGCGCCATGGCTTAATGGTGCATCATCGGTTGTCACAGGCGGAAGATTCTCGCCAGAAGCATGGTATGAAACAATTGAGGAATTTCACGTCAGTGTATGGTACAGCGCGCCAACTGCTTTTCGTATGCTGATGGGTGCGGGAGATGAGGTAGTAAGGAAATATAATCTCTCAAGCCTGCGCCATGTCTTGAGCGTTGGCGAGCCCCTCAATCCAGAGGTCATTAAATGGGGACAAAAGGTCTTTAACAAACGCATCCATGATACGTGGTGGATGACAGAGACGGGCGCCCAGCTCATTTGTAATTACCCGTGCATGGAAATCAAGCCTGGCTCAATGGGGAAACCGATTCCAGGCGTTGTAGCTGCAATCGTTGACGACCAAGGCAATGAGCTTCCGCCATACCGCATGGGGAATCTAGCAATTAAGAAGGGCTGGCCGTCCATGATGCGCCAGATTTGGAATAACCAGCAGAAGTATGAATCCTACTTCATGCCGTCGGGCTGGTATGTCTCAGGGGATTCTGCCTATATGGATGAGGATGGATACTTTTGGTTCCAGGGAAGAATCGATGATGTCATCATGACATCAGGCGAACGTGTAGGACCGTTTGAAGTGGAATCCAAGCTGGTAGAGCATCCAGCCGTGGCGGAGGCAGGCGTCATCGGCAAGCCTGATCCGGTTCGGGGAGAAATCATTAAGGCGTTTATCGCTTTAAGGGCAGGCTATGAGCCATCCGATGAACTGATTGAAGAAATCCGCCAGTTCGTGAAGCAGGGCTTAGCGGCTCATGCTGCTCCGCGTGAAATTGAATTTAAAGAAAAGCTTCCAAAGACAAGAAGCGGCAAGATCATGCGCCGTGTCCTGAAAGCGTGGGAGCTCGAATTGCCGACAGGTGATTTATCGACCATGGAAGATTGATCGTTCAAATAAAACCGGCCCCCTAATAGGATAGGCCGGTTTTATCATGTCTTATTCAGTCTTCGATTTCAATGGTTCCAGTACGGGCGTTGATGGTCACTTCTTGAAGGAGGTTATCAGCTGTTTTTACTTCAACTTCATATTCATATTCCGATTCGGTCGGGTTATCCTCGATTTCAAGCTGTTTTGTAATTGTTAAAACTTCTCCATCCACATGGGATAAGGCGATTTCCTTTGCCTGGTTTTCTTTATAGTTGTCATGTTGGTTGGCATAATAATAGCCCAAGCCGTAAAATCCGCCAATGAGAATGAGGCCAAGCGCCAGAATAGAGCTTACAGTAATGGTGATAGCCTTCTTCTTGCCTTTAATTTTTTCCTGCATCATTTTGATTGTTTCCTTCATGTCCTTTTACCTCCGTTTTTTTTGATAGTTAGATGGTTTTGTATGAAAATGGGGTATCCTTATGCATAGCTTTCTAAACTCCGAAAGTATCATGAGGATTCGCCTGACTGAAAAGATTCATTGTGTTCATCTTCTCTTCCTCCTTCATCACTATCATAAACGGCAAAGATTAAAGGAAGATTAAGAGCGTAAAAAAATGTCCGTGTTATGCTTTTACATTGATATATGCTTTTCATTTAATCTTAATGTAGCAATGATATGATGGAAGAAAGGAATTGACTAAGGGGGTCTTATAATGAGGATTCTCATTGTAGAAGATGAACGAGATCTTCAGCAAGTACTGGTGAAGAGACTGATATCGGAGCATTACAGTGTGGATGCAGTTGATAATGGCGCCGATGCACTGCATTATATAAGTTTGGCGGATTATGATTGTGTCATCTTGGATATCATGATTCCAAAAATCAATGGCCTTGAGGTCTTAAAAACGATTCGATCACAAGGCAATGTCATGCCGGTCCTCCTGCTCACGGCAAAGGATGCCATTGAAGACAGGGTAATGGGTCTAGATAGCGGAGCGGATGATTATTTAGTGAAGCCTTTCGCATTTGATGAACTTTTAGCGAGAATTCGTGTATTGACAAGAAGGCAATTTGGCGGCTCTTCCAATACCTTTCAGGTAGAGGATTTGACGGTTGATTGCAATGCCCGCACCGTCATGCGCGGTGATAGGGAGATTGAACTGTCAAGCAAGGAGTTCGCCATATTAGAATACTTGATCCGCAATAAAGGAATCGTTCTTTCACGCGAGAAGATCGAGCAGCATGTATGGAATTATGATTATGAGGGCGGGTCTAATATTATCGATGTTTATATCCGCTATCTGCGCAAAAAAATCGACAGCGGGCATGAACTGAAGCTGATTCAGACCGTCCGCGGCGCTGGTTATGTATTGAGAGGGCAATCATGAAGAGATTATCCATAAAGATGAAAGTGACCATTTGGTATACAGGACTCATTATCCTTATGTTAGGATTTGTGTTCACGTTTATTTGGCTATTCGCTGGACAGGCAGTCACGTACCAGGCGGAAAAACAGGTAAAAAAAGCTGTGATTGAAAGCATGGAAGATATTTCGTTTCAAGATAGACATTTTAAACGTGATGATGATTTCGAATTCTATGAAGATGGGGTAAGCATCCTGATTTATAACGGGAATGGAACCTTGCTGGAGGGCAGTCTGCCATCAGGCTTCAATGATGAAGAGGCCGTATTTGCTCATGACCGTATTCGCACGATCGTCAGCAAGCAAACCGAATGGATGGTTTATGATTATCAGCTTAACCATGATGGGCAGAATGTCTGGATGCGCGGTGTAATGGCCATCGACCCATTCGCGAAGACGATGAATATCATCTTTCTCATTGTACTCGTTTCCATACCAATCCTTGTCCTTTTGGCCGGCTTCGGGGGTTATTGGATTACGAAAAAGGCTTTTAAACCTATTGAAGAGATGAACCGTGCTGTCAATGAAATCAAGGATGGCAAGGACTTGTCGAAGCGAATCCGCTTATCTGGAGCTAAGGATGAAATTCATGGGCTTGCGGAAACCTTTAATGGCATGTTTGAGAGGCTGGAAGCTTCTTTTGAAATTGAAAAGCAGTTCACTGCCGATGCTTCGCATGAATTGCGTACGCCCACTTCTGTCATCATTTCACACGCAGAATATGCACTCACCCAGCTCGATAAGCCGGCTGAAGTGAAGGAGGCGCTTCAGACAATCCTGAGGCAGTCGACGAAGATGTCTGAGCTGATTAATCAATTATTGCAGCTGGCTAGGGCAAATCAGGAGAACGTCTCCATCACTTATGAGACTTTTGATATTAGTGAACTCGCTGAAATCGTCGCGGAAGAAATGAGAGAGATAGGGGAGGAGAGCGACATTTCCATTGAAACGGACATCGAGCCTAATTTGAAGGCAGAAGCCGACCAAACCTTGATGATGCGTTTGCTTATGAATTTAATGATGAATGGGATTGCCTACAATCAGGAGAATGGCTTTGTCAAAATCAAACTCTATGAAGAGAATAATCAAATCATTGGGGAAGTATCGGATAATGGAATCGGCATCGAGAAGAAGGAACAGGAGAAAATTTGGGAGCGGTTCTACCGTGTTGATTCGGCGAGAACGAGCACAAGAAACGGGAATACCGGGCTTGGGCTCTCGATGGCTAAATGGATCGTCGACATGCATCATGGGACCATTACCGTTAACAGTCAACTTGGGAAGGGAAGTTTATTTCAATTTAGGATACCAAAGAGGAGGAACGAGTGATACCGTATTACGCGGAGGAGTATTGAAGAACATCAACAGTTATTTGGGACATAATGAATGTCCCCTTTTTTATATCCTGTAACTGATGACATCTAATCATTAGACACGCACGCATACACATCAACTTGACCTCATAAATTTTATGAGTGTTATTATAATCCTGCTTAGCTAAATCTCATGGAACAATGGAAACCCCGGCACAACGGAAAATAAAAAAGAATCATATTAGCCATGCTTCAGGATTACTGGGAAATAAATTTCACATCTATAAAATTAATACAAGGTGGGGATTCACTTGAAAAGAAGAATGAGCCAATTTGTAATCGTATTATATCCTTTCCTTTTGTTTATGGTAGCTGCTTGTGCCGAAGAAAAGGAACCTAGGGTTAAAAAGGAGGATATTCAGACTATCGAAGCTGTATTGCGCAATAGCCTGACAGGCCCAAGTGATGAGTTGAGGAGCATATTGGATAAAGAAAGTGAAGGAAGATCAGATACTTTACATCAATATGAGGAAAGGATATTTAAGGAATATTTCGCAAATGAAACGTCCTACACAGAATTCATTAATAGCTATGGTTCAGGATTGATGGTTGAACCAATAAATAATGGTTACCAATTAAAGATAAAAACCATTGACTATGAAAAGGCAGCCGCAAAGGATAGTGTTTATAATTTTTCGATAGAATTAGAGCTGATAAAAGAGGGCAGTGAAAAACTACATGTAGAAAATGTGAGTGGGCAAGCGAATCTAAATGATGAACATAAAATTGAAGAAATGCTGATCCGTACGGAAGAATTATATAAATCTATGACTAATTAAAGGTAAATGCTCATCTAGTGAAGTCTCTAGCTTTATTATATAAGAGCCATAAATTACGTGCAATCAAAAAGGCTGACCCGGAGTCCGTCATTAGTAACGGAGCTCAGGTCAGCCTCTTTTTGTGCATTAAAAGTTATGTTGCTTCATTTTCGTCAGGCTCAGCAGGTTCTGCAGGCTCAGCAGGTTCTGCGGGTTCTGAAGCTTCAGCAGGCTCTGGAGATTCCTCATCAGACGAATCTCCTTCATCCTTAGGTTTATCCTGTTCAGCAGCCGGCTTTTCTTGCTCATCTTTCTTTTTATCTTCTTTGTTTTCTTTTTTATCTTCTTTTTTGCTGTTCTCTTTCTTCTCTTCCGGTTTCTTCTCTGCCTTGAATTCAATCAGGTTGGACGGTTTTGAGACATTGCCGGCTATGTCTACAGCGGCAACATGATAGTTTCCTGTACCGCTTGTAGAGAAGCTGCGAGCTTCATCAACCTTGATGCTTGCGACCTTTTTGCCATTTTGGTATACATAATAGCCAATTACGTCGCTGTCACCTGAGGCACTCCAGCTGATAGCCTTGCCGTTTGCCGTGACAGATGGGGCACCAGGTGCTTTGCCATTATCATTTAATGTAGCGCCGCCGACGATAAGATTCTTGAAGTTATCGCCCTTCGGCATGATGGCTGATTTATCGGTTACATATTGGCCGCCAATGCTATTGAAGAAATCACTGCTTACGGCAATTCCTTTTACCGTGAACTCAGCAGGTGTTCCTTTGTGGGCGAGATATTTCTTGCCATTGATGAACACATAGCTTTCACTTGATGTCGGCATATTGCCGCCGCCCTTAGGCAGATAACTCGCATTGAAATAATCAGAGACGGTCAGCTTAGCATCCGCACAAGCTCCAGATGCAAGTGTTCCTGTCAGCATGCAATAGGATCTTGTCACGATTCCGCCAGGCATTTGATGCCGGCTTGCCGGAGCAATCAGCTTAGGGTTCACATCATAGGCTGAGTTGATCAATTGAGCCCATAAGCTTTGATTTCGCTGGGAGTAACTCATGCCGCCCGTTTCTACAGAGCCGTTCGAGTCATAGCCCATCCAAACGCCAAAGGTCACGTTCGGGTTGGTGGCTACAAACCAGGCGTCACGGAAATCTTGGCTCGTTCCGGTTTTGCCGGCCCAGTCACTGTAGAATTTCAGCTTGCTATTGATCCCGGCCGCTGTTCCTGATTTCAAGACATCACGCATCATGTCCAGTGTCAGGTAGGCGGTTTGTGGACTGAATACCTTAGTTGCCTTTGACTTATGCTCAAAGATGATGTTTCCGTCGCTATCTTCGATTTTTTCAATCATATACGCATCAACGAATTCTCCCCCATTGGCAAAGGTCGCAAAGGCATTTGTATTTTCCTCGACAGTGACCCCTTTTTCAAGGGCTCCCAAGGAAGTCGATAGATTTGTATAATCGGCTTCAATCAATGAGCTGAAGCCCATTTTTTTCAGATATTCTGCTGGGCGGCGATTCACTATTTCTTTATATTGCAGCACGGCAGGGATATTGTATGATTTCTTCAATGCTTCCCTAGCTGTCGTCAAGCCAGTGATACCGCCGCCGGCATAGTTCCCTGGTGTCCATCCATTGATATTGATTGGCGCATTAATCAATGTTTTCGCCGGGAAGGATACCCCATACTCCATAGCCGGGGCATACACCAATAATGGCTTCATCGTTGACCCATTCGAACGGACAGCAGCGGTTGCATGGTTCAGCTGCTCGCGCTCAAAATCACGTCCGCCGACAAAGCTTAAAATCTTGCCGGTTGAATTCTCAATCAGGATGGCGCCAGTATCAACAGGCTCATTGACGATTACCTTTTCACCGGTTTCCGGATCGGTTTTTTCCGCTGGCCGTGTCCCTTGATAATAAGGGAAATTCTTCGTGACCTTTTGCATATTGTCATACATTTTCTTATTGACGGTTGTATGGATTTTATAGCCATTTTGCCTGATGGTTTGGTCAGCGAGATTATAGTATTGCTGGTAAAGGTCCTTGCTTTCATTTAAATCCTTCTGCTTATATCCGTCCTTCTCGGCGAGGATTGGCATCATGATTTCAATCGCCCTTTTCTCTACCTCATACGTAAGATAAGGATAACGCTCAGTTGAGGACGGCTGTCTTTTCGCTAAATTCGCCTTTACATCATATTTTAAGGCTTCATCATATTCCTTTTTCGTAATATCCCCATTATTGTACATCCGCCTTAATACGGTTTTCATCCGGTTAAGGCCTGGGCTGATATCTTCCTTCACTTCCCCGAATTGCGTGAACGGCGTATACGAATATGGGTTTTGAGGCAAGCCGGCAATGAAGGCAGCCTGCGGCAACGATAGATCCTTGGCATCGACGCCAAAGATTCCTTGGGCAGCTGTTTGAACGCCAGCTATGTTGCGCCCTGAAGAGTTACGGCCAAACGGTGAAATATTCAAATAGGATTCTAGAATCTCATCCTTTTCGAGGAATTTCTCCAGACGCAGCGCCAATAAGATTTCCTTGGCCTTTCTATCGAATGAGACCTCGTTTGATAGAATTTGCTGCTTGATCAATTGCTGGGTTAATGTGCTTCCGCCTGTCTGGACAGCCGAACCGGTTACTTCTTGAATGACGGCGCGCATCAAGGCTTTCGGGACGACTCCGTCATGCTCATAGAAGTATGCGTCCTCGGTGGCAATCAAGGCCTTCTTCACGTTTTCGGATACGTCCTCGAGTTTCACTTCCTGGCGTTCAAGATCTGTGCGCAGTTTTCCTAAATATACATTGTCAGCGAAATAAATCTCTGATGTTTCCTCGTAATTTAGCAAACTATTTTTTAATTGTTTCTCACTGCGGACAGGCTCATCCTTCACGATGGAAGCAAAATAACCAGCCCCGACGCCTCCTGCGAAAAATATGCCAATGACGATGACAATCATAAATATAAGAACATAATTCCAGATTACTTGATAAGTGATGCTGGCTCTTCGCTTAACCGTAGGCTCAGTTACATATGAGTATAGGGATTGGACCCCTTTTTTTATTTTCGCTAATATGTCTTCCAATTTTTCACACTCCCCTAAGAAATCATGTACATTATAGCATATGGATGGTAAATCGTATAAAAGATTCTATTTTTACCTGTTTCATGTCTAAAATGGGTTTGACAAGGGGAGGATAAATATGATAAAAAGTTCATATCATAATATCTAATGACAAATGATGCAATGACAGGAATCCAGTAGTTAACCCGTCCCTGTTCTAGAGAGCCGGTGGTTTGGTGAAAACCGGCACAAACGGTTTAATGAATTACCTCCTGTAGCAGCATTCGTGAAGGCTTTGCCGTGAGGGCAGGCTGTGTAGCGTATGCCGGTTCCTTACCGTTATAAGGGCGAAAGCGGCGGGAAGCTTTTAATCCCGCAAGTTGGGTGGTACCGCGATACTAATCGCCCCTTCATGTATATGAAGGGGCGTTTTTGTGTTTATATTTAAGCTTTACTGCATATGGTCGCAAGAATCAGCCGATAAGCCAATATGTTTATGAGAGCGAGTGCTGACAACCTTTAGCGGCTTAAAAAATAGGAGGAATGACAATGGACTTACTTCAGGATTTGCAATGGAGAGGCATTATTTATCAACAAACGGATGAAGAGGGCCTTAAGGAACAATTACAAAAGGAATCAACATCCTTATACTGCGGTGTTGACCCTACGGCAGACAGTATGCATATCGGGCATTTACTCCCATTCTTGACTTTGCGCCGTTTTCAGCAGGCAGGTCACAAGCCGATTATTCTAGTCGGCGGAGCAACTGGCATGATTGGTGACCCGAGCGGTAAAACACAGGAGCGTCAATTGCAATCAGTTGAAGCCATTCAGCATAATGTGAGATGCCTGCAAAAACAATTAGAGCGTATTTTTGATTTTGAAGGAGAAAACGGTGCGGTTATGACAAATAACTTTGACTGGATCGGCTCTCTTGATATGATCACATTCTTGCGCGATTACGGGAAACATATCGGCATCAACTATATGCTGGCAAAAGATACGATTGCTTCACGATTGGAAACGGGTATTTCTTTCACAGAGTTCACGTACACCATTCTACAGGCGATTGACTTCAAGCATTTATATGAGAACTTCAATTGCAAAATTCAACTTGGCGGCAGTGACCAATGGGGCAATATCATCACTGGGTTAGACTTGATTCGTAAAACACAAGGTGAGGGCGCCAAAGCATACGGTTTAACGATTCCGCTTGTGACGAAGTCTGATGGCACGAAATTCGGTAAAACAGAAGGCGGAGCGGTTTGGCTTGATGCAGAAAAAACAACTCCTTATGAGTTCTACCAATTCTGGATTAACACAGCAGACCAAGATGTTGTGAACTACTTAAAAATCTTTACCTTCTTATCGAAAGAAGAAATCGAGGCGCTGGAAGCTTCAGTAGAAACGGAGCCGCATCTGCGTAAAGCTCAAAAAGCATTGGCGGAAGAAATGACTCGCCTCGTACACGGACAGGACGCTCTCGATAAAGCAATCAATATTACACAGGCGCTGTTCAGCGGCAACGTGAAAGAACTAAGTGCGAACGATATCAAGCAAGGCTTCAAGGACGTGCCATCATATGTGCCGGCAACTGATGAAGAGCTAACGCTCGTAGAAGTACTTGTGAATGCGAAAATCTCTCCTTCTAAACGCCAAGCACGCGAAGACATTACAAACGGAGCCATCAGCATTAATGGCGATAAAGTAACAGATCTTTCTTATGTATTGTCCGCTGGGGACCGAATTGAA
>CAJGCH010000078.1 GCA_904501845.1 uncultured Bacillaceae bacterium
AATTGAAAGCGCCATCACTTGAGGCGGCTAAGCAGGAAAAAGGCGCTGCCCGTAAATTGAGGGCACTTGTTTATGCGAATGATCGTGTTGGCGAATTGCTATGGAATGTTATTAGCCCGACGCTTGTTTATTCCGCAGAATTACTTGGGGAGATTGCGGATGATATCGTGGCGATTGACCAGGCCATGAAATGGGGATTCGGCTGGCAGCTTGGACCATTTGAAATATGGGATGCGATTGGCGTAGAGAAATCCGTCGCCAAAATGGAAGAAGAGGGATTCACGGTTCCTGTTTGGGTGAAGGAAATGCTTGAGAATGGCCATACAACCTTCTATAAAGAAGGGGAAAATGGAACGCTCTTTTATGTGAATGGAGACTACAAGGAAGTAGCTGTGAATGAGAAGGTCATTAACCTGAAACAGGTTAAGAAGCAAAAAGGTGTTATCAAGAAGAATAGCGGCGCAAGCTTGATAGACCTCGGGGATGGAGTGGCGCTCTTAGAATTCCATTCACCGAATAACGCGATTGGCTTTGATATTATTCAAATGATCAATTATGCCATCGATGAAGTTGAGAAAAATTACAAAGGCTTGGTCATTGGAAACCAAGGGAAGAACTTCTGCGTTGGAGCAAACTTGGCCATGATCTTAATGGAAGTGCAGGATGACAATATTTTCGATGTGGATATGATTATCCGTCAGTTCCAGCAAGCCATGATGAAGATTAAATACAGCCGCAAACCGGTTGTTGCTGCACCGCACAATATGACTCTTGGAGGAGGAGCAGAGATTTGCTTGCCTGCCGCCCGTATCCAAGCTTCCACAGAAACGTATATGGGATTGGTTGAAACAGGTGTTGGCTTACTGCCTGGCGGAGGCGGAAACAAAGAGCTGTATATCAAACACTTAAATAATTTGCCGAATGGTGTAGATTTCGATTTGACGCAAATCGCCATTAAAGTATTTGAAACGATTGCGACAGCCAAGGTATCCACCTCTGGTGAAGAAGCGCGGGATAATAACTTCCTAAACGCGGCTGATGGGGTAAGTATTAACCCAGACCACCAATTATATGATGCAAAGCAGGCTGTCCTCGCATTAGCCAACACAGGCTATAAGCCGCCAGTCCGGAAGAAAATCCCTGTATCAGGTGAGCCTGGATATGCAGCCTTGCTGCTTGGGGCACAAACAATGCTTTATTCCGGCTATATTTCTGAACATGATTTGAAGATTGCTCAGAAGATTGCCTATGTTCTTGCGGGAGGAAAGGTTCCGTACGGTACGGAGGTCGATGAGCAGTATTTGCTTGATCTTGAGCGTGAAGCCTTCATTAGCCTAGTACAGGAAGCTAAATCACAAGCCCGTATGCAACACATGCTCGTTAAAGGCAAGCCATTGCGTAACTAAGAATAAATCAATTAATGAGGGGGATTGGCATGAGAGAAGCAGTAATAGTAGCCGGAGCAAGAACACCGGTCGGAAGAGCCAAAAAAGGGACTCTTGCAAGTGTTAGACCAGATGACCTTGGTGCTCTGGTTGTGAAGGAAACTTTAAAGCGCGCCAATAATTATGACGGCCCGATTGATGATATGGTCTTTGGCTGTGCGATGCCTGAGGCAGAACAAGGCTTGAATGTCGCGCGCAACATTGGCGCATTGGCTGGACTGCCATATAATGTGCCAGCGATTACAATCAATCGATATTGTTCCTCTGGACTTCAATCGATTGCCTATGGAGCAGAGCGTATTATGCTCGGTCATTCTGACACGGTACTGGCCGGCGGCGTCGAATCGATGAGCATGGTTCCTATGATGGGGCATGTCGTCCGGCCTAATGCGACACTAGCTGAGACGGCCCCAGAATATTATATGGGGATGGGGCATACAGCTGAAGAGGTGGCGAAGAAGTTCAATATCTCCCGTGAGGACCAGGATGCATTCGCTGTGCGAAGCCATGAGAAAGCGGCAAGAGCAATTGCTGAAGGAAAGTTTAAGGATGAGATTGTACCGGTTGATGTGACTATCCGTCAGGTCGGTGCTGACAATAAATTGGTGGAAAAGCAAGTTCAGTTCGATACAGATGAAGGTGTTCGCCCGGGGACGACTATAGAGGTGCTTGGGAAGCTTCGTCCCGCATTCTCTCTGACGGGTACAGTCACAGCGGGAAATGCCTCTCAAACAAGCGATGGGGCCGCTGCTGTCCTATTAATGGATAAGGAGAAAGCGGTTGCTGAAGGATTAAAACCGCTCTTGAAATTCCACTCCTTCGCGGTTGCCGGTGTCCCGCCTGAGATTATGGGAATCGGTCCGGTTGAGGCGATACCAAAAGCACTGAAGCTCGCTGGATTAAGCCTCTCCGATATCGGTTTATTCGAATTGAATGAAGCGTTTGCTTCCCAGTCCATTCAGGTTATCAGACACTTAGGCTTGGACGAAGAAAAGGTAAATGTAAATGGCGGAGCGATTGCCTTAGGACATCCATTGGGCTGCTCCGGAACGAAGCTAACACTAAGCCTCTTGCATGAAATGAAACGCCGCAATGAACAATTTGGTGTAGTCACGATGTGCATCGGCGGCGGAATGGGTGCTGCTGGCGTATTTGAATTACTTGATTAATAGATGAATAGAAATTTTACCGCCGGCAAAAGGAGATGCTCTTCATTTGCCGGGTCTTAAACCTAAAGGAGGAACGTAAAATGGCAAACCAAACAGAAGAAGTGTTAAAAGGCGGAGCATTCTTAATAGAGGATATCGATGCGGAAAGAATGTTCACACCGGAAGATTATTCAGATGAGCATAAGATGATAGCGAAAACAACGGATGATTACGTGGCCAATGAGGTACTTCCACAGGTAGAATATTTAGAAGAGCATGAATTTGACCGTTCTGTCAAACTGTTAAAACAAGCAGGTGAGCTTGGACTGCTCGGTGCTGATGTACCAGAAGAGTATGGCGGACTTGGCTTAGATAAAATCAGCTCAGCCCTTATTTCAGAGAAAATGTCCCGTGCCGGCGGCTTCTCCATTACACATGGCGCCCACGTCGGAATCGGTTCCCTTCCAATCGTGCTATTCGGTAATGAAGAGCAAAAGCAAAAATACTTGCCGCTCCTTGCTACTGGCGAGAAATTGGCAGCGTACGCACTGACAGAGCCAAGCTCAGGTTCTGATGCCCTTGGTGCAAAAACGACAGCTAAATTAAATGAAGCTGGCACCCATTACATCCTTAATGGGGAAAAGCAATGGATCACGAATGCCGGATTTGCTGATGTATTCGTTGTCTATGCAAAAATCGACGGCGACAAATTCTCTGCCTTCATCGTAGAAAGAGAATACCCAGGTGTTTCTACCGGTGCAGAAGAAAAGAAAATGGGTATCAAGAGCTCCTCAACTCGTACGCTCATTTTGGAAGACGCGGAGGTGCCTGTTGAGAACTTATTGGGTGAGGCAGGACGCGGCCATGTCATCGCCTTTAATATCTTGAATATCGGACGCTATAAATTAGGAGTAGGTGCAGTTGGAGCGGCGAAACGCGGTCTTGAGCTTGCATCAAGCTATGCGAATCAGCGCCAGCAGTTCAAAACACCTATCTCATCCTTTAGCTTAACGAGAGAAAAACTTGCGACAATGGCTTCTAAAATCTACGCCTCTGAAAGCTCTGTTTATAGAACAGTCGGTTTATTTGAGGATAGAATGAGCCGCTTGAGTGACGAGGAAGTAAAAGATGGCAAAGCTGTCGCACAGTCCATTGCTGAGTATGCAATCGAATGCTCTCTCAATAAATTCTTTGCCTCTGAAGTATTAGACTATGTGGTTGATGAAGGCGTTCAAATTCACGGCGGATATGGCTTCATGGCTGAATATGAGATTGAAAGAATGTACCGTGATTCCCGTATCAACCGTATTTTCGAAGGAACAAATGAAATTAACCGCTTGCTTGTACCGGGCACATTTCTGAAAAAAGCGCTTAAAGGTGAGCTTCCATTGCTTCAAAAAGCACAAAAGCTATCTGAAGGCCTTATGATGATGATGCCGGAAGAAGCAGGTGACGAGCCGCTAGATCAAGAGAAACTATTGGTGAAAAATGCGAAGAATATCGGCATCTTGATAGCTGGTCTTGCTGCCCAGAAATTCGGCACAGAGCTTGAGAAAGAACAAGAAATCCTCGTGAATATCGCGGACATTGCCTCACTTGTCTATGCGATGGAATCTGTTGTACTGCGTACTGAAAAGGCGATTCGTGCAACCGGTCTTGAGAAAAACAAACAAAAACTTCTTTACACGCAAATCTTCTGCCAAGAAGCCTTTGGTGAAATTGAGAAGCATGCGAAAGAAACACTTGTTGCTACAGAAACAGGTGATACTCTCCGCATGATGACATCTGCTCTTCGTAAATTCACGCGCTTCAATCCAGTTAATGTGATTGCGCTTAAACGTGAAGCAGCCGTGAAAATCGTTGAAGCAGAGCGCTTTGTCCTTTAATGGTGAATGACTCTAGGCCCAGCATGTGCTGGGCTTTTTTCTTTGGGATATGATATGCTTCAAATGAGGTGAAAAGAGATGATGACGTTTTATTGGTATCCAAAATGCGGTACTTGCAGGAAAGCGAAAAAGTGGTTAGATGACCAAGGCATTTCCTATGAAGCGATTCATATCGCTGAAGCTCCGCCAACTCAAGAAGAACTAAAAGCCATTTATGAAAAAAGCGGACTGCCTTTGACGAAGTTCTTTAATACAAGCGGGATGAAATATCGTGAGCTTGGACTGAAGGATAAGCTGAAGAGCATGTCTGAGGATGACATGCTAGCCTTGCTGTCCTCTGACGGAATGTTAATTAAGCGTCCCATTGCCTTTGATGGGGAAAAAGTGACGGTAGGATTTAAGGAAGAAAATTATAAATTAGCATGGGCATGAAACAATTGTCAAAAAATACATTTGATGTCATGATAGTGTTGAAGGATGACTGCATAAATATGGGGGGAGAGCAAATTGAGTATACTAGAGGATTTGAAGTACACAAAAGAGCATGAGTGGGTAAAGCAAGAGGATGGTGCAGTTCGTATCGGCATCACTGATTTCGCCCAAGCCGAGCTAGGCGATATCGTATTTGTCGAGCTTCCGGAAGTGGATGACGAGATTAAGAAAAACGAACCTTTCGGAAGCGTTGAATCCGTTAAAACAGTCTCTGAGCTCTATGCGCCTATCAGCGGTAAAGTGGTTGCAATCAATGAAGATCTAAGTGACAGCCCGGAATTCGTGAACGAATCTCCATATGAGAAGGCTTGGATGATTATCGTTGAGCCATCTGACAGCAGTGAGCTGGATGAATTGCTTAGCGCAGATCAGTATGAAGCAACCATTAACGAAGACTGATAATCGAATAACACGGGAAAGGGAAGAACATGTCGATCATGTACTTCCCTTTATTTATGTCTGCGATCTCGGACGCCTTTTAAGTGAATCCGGTTTGTTACTTTTTCCCTTCATGGGGTATGATACGTATAATAGAAGCAGGGACGATTTATTTTTGGAAAAGGTGATGAAATGTCAGATAAGATCATCATTGTAGAAGGCAATCGTGATCGCAGGAAGGTCCTCTCCGTTTTGGATGAAGAGGCAGAGATCATTTGCACCAATGGTACAATTGGCGTGGAGAAGCTGGATGAATTAGTTGAACGCCTGGAAGGCTTGAACGTTTATATTCTGGTAGATGCTGATGATAGCGGAGAGAAATTGAGGAAGCAATTACGAAGAGAAATGCCAAATGCAGAGCATTTGTATATAGATCGAGTGTATAGAGAAGTCGAGGATGCTCCATGCAATCATATTGCCGACGTTTTACAAAGAGCGAACATCCTCGTGAAAACGATTCTTTAAGATAAAAAATGGAGGGAAGAAGAAGCTTCATGAAGAAGGCTATTTACGCATATACCCCATTATGCGGGACCTGCCAGGTGGCAGGGAAAATACTAGATGTAGCAGAAGAGATTGTGCCTGATGTGGAAATTGAGAGAGTTGACTTGAATTATGCGAAAGAGCTCGCTGAAAGATACCAAATTGAGAGTGTTCCATGCCTGATTCTATTGCATGAAGAAAAAGCAGTCGACAAAATTTACGCATTTCAATCCGTGCCATATATTGTTGAACGGTTGCGAGATTTATAGGGTAAAGATTTAGCCTGTATCCCCAAAAAGGATAGAGGCTTTCTTTAGGGGTTGAATAAATGGAAAATTCAGAATTATCAATTGACTCCTTTTTTTTCCTGTGTTATAGTTTTAACTAACTCAACTGAATAACTTATCAAGAGTGGCGGAGGGACTGGCCCGTTGAAGCCCGGCAACCGGTATCGCAGTTTATGATGCACGGTGCTAAATCCTGCGGAATTGCATTCCGGGAGATAAGGAGAGATGAATCAAACCTGCCCTATCCTCCAAGGAGAAGGGTTTTTTATTTTCCGGGAAATCAAATGATTTTGTAAAGGAGTGTCGACAAATGGGAGAAAAGAAGAAGTATCGTTTTGAGACTGTGGGAATTCATGGTGGTTTGCAAGAGGATGCCTTATCGGGTGCAAGGTCTGTGCCAATCTATCAGTCTAATGCCTATTTGTTTAAGGATACCGATCATGCTGCTAATCTATTTGGGTTGGCTGAACCTGGCTATATTTATACGCGGATACACAATCCAACATCAAGTGTCTTTGAGGAGAGAGTGGCTGAGCTTGAAGGCGGGATAGGGGCATTGGCCGTGGCGAGCGGTCAAGCAGCAGTCACGCTGTCGATACTGAATATAGCCGGTGCAGGTGATGAAATTGTAGCTGCTTCGACTTTATATGGCGGTACATATAATTTATTCGCGACAACCCTCCCGAAATACGGTATAGATGTGAAGTTTGTGGATCCATCCAATCCGGAGAATTTTAGAGAGGCCATTACGCCAAAGACAAAAGCTGTTTTTGGAGAAACAATCGGCAATCCGAGCTTGAGTGTACTAGATATTAAAAAAGTGGCCGAAATCGCTCATTCAGAGGGAATTCCGCTCATTGTTGATAATACATTTGCCACGCCATATTTATGCCGTCCGATAGAGCATGGGGCAGATATAGTCATTCATTCTGCGACTAAATGGCTGCTCGGTAATGGGACGACCTTAGGCGGCATTATCGTGGATTCCGGAAAGTTTGATTGGAATTCGCCAAAGTTCCCTGGATTTACGGAGCCTGACCCTAGCTATCATGATATCGTATACAGCGAGGCAATTGGGGCGGCTGCCTATATTACAAAAGCCAGGGTGCAGCTGCTGCGAGATTTAGGACCGGCCTTAAGTCCGTATAATGCCTTTCAATTCATCCTTGGTCTTGAAACCTTGCATGTAAGAATGAAGGAGCATATCGCCAATACGGAGGAAATCATCGAATACTTAAATCAGCATCCAGCGGTCAGTTGGGTTCTGTATCCAGCTGATGCAGACCATCCTGATTATGAGCTGGCGAATCAATATTTGCCAAAAGGAGCTGGTGCAGTCGTTGTCTTCGGCATCAAGGGCGGAAGGGAAGCCGGGAAGAAATTAATCGACTCGATTGAGCTTTGGTCACATGTTGCCAATGTCGGGGATGCGAAGAGTTTAATTATCCATCCGGCCAGCACAACCCACCAGCAATTGAGTGGAGAGGACTTGAAGGCTTCAGGTGTGACCGAGGACCTTATTCGTCTTTCAATCGGAATTGAGAATGTCGAAGATTTAATTGAAGAGCTAGAGCTTGCCATTGAGAAGGCAACTGGAATTAGCTCTCAATCTATTACAACTAAATGATTGAATTTTGCGCCGGAATAGTAAGTCTTTATTGACACCCTGTTCTTCTCCATGATAGGATAACATTCAGTAAGTTAATTGAATGAATCGACGACTCTTATCCAGAGAGGTGGAGGGAATGTGCCCTATGAAGCCCGGCAACCGGCAATCATGATAACATGATTGAAAAGGTGCCAATTCACACAGGAACGTAATAGTCCTGGAAGATGAGAGAAAGGAACATGCATAATTAATTATCCATGCCTTTCTGCTCATAGCAGAAAGGCATTTTTTATTGATTGAAATCCCTTGTGGAGCATATGAAGAAAGAGCAGGTGAAGATTTGAATGATCACGTTGAATGATGTATCCAAGACATACGCAAAGACATTCAAAAAAGGTACATCCATTAAAGCCGTCGATCATGTATCCTTATCGATTGAGCAAGGTGAGATTTTTGGAATCATTGGATACAGCGGTGCCGGAAAGAGTACGCTCATCCGCATGTTAAACGGTTTGGAGAAACCGACAGAAGGAACAGTAAAGGTAGCCGGCCGGGATATGGGGGCAATTAAAGGAAGGGAATTACGAAAAGCCCGCAAAGAAGTGAGCATGATATTCCAGCACTTTAATCTTCTATGGTCTCGAACGGTTAGTGAAAATATTGAATTTCCGCTAGAAATAGCGAAGGTACCCAAGAAGATACGAAAAGCAAGGGTTCAGGAGCTGATCAAGCTAGTCGGTCTTGAGGGAAGAGGGGATGCCTACCCTTCCCAATTGAGCGGGGGCCAAAAACAGCGTGTCGGAATTGCTAGGGCGCTGGCGAATAATCCGAAAGTTCTCCTATGTGATGAAGCGACATCTGCACTCGACCCGCAAACAACAGATGATATTCTTGATTTATTGGTCGATATTAATAAACGTCTAGGCTTGACCATTGTCCTGATTACACACGAGATGCATGTCATTCGGAAGATTTGTCATCGTGTTGCCGTCATGGAGAGGGGGCAAGTCGTTGAAAGCGGACAAGTGCTGGATGTGTTCAAAAAACCGAAGGCGCCAATCACAAAACGATTTGTTCAGCAAGTGACGGAACCTGAGGAGACGAAGGAAACAATCGAACATATGCTTGAAGCCTATCCGACAGGGAAGGTCGTCCAGCTTTCCTTCATTGGTGAATCAGCTGAAACGCCGGTGCTTTCAGATGTTATTCGCTCTTATAAGATTAATGTGAATATCATGCAAGGGAAAATATCTCAAACACAGAATGGTTCATATGGCACATTATTCATCCATGTGGATGGGGAACAATCAGAAGTAGCGAAAGCGATTGATTATCTCCATAAGCAAGACATCGGTGTGGAGGTGATTTCAGAATGATAGAGACATATTTTCCGAATGTCATGTGGGAACGTATTTCTGAGGCAACTCAAGAAACCATATACATGACAGTGATAGCGTTAGTGGCAACCTTTTTTCTTGGTATTATCCTTGGCCTTTTATTATTCCTGACATCTAAGGGAAATCTATGGGAAAACAAATTGATATATGGGGTTGTTGCAGCGTTCGTTAACATCTTCCGCTCCATCCCGTTCATCATATTAATTGTTTTACTGATCCCATTTACTAAAGCTTTGGTTGGAAGCATTATCGGAGCAAATGCCGCATTGCCTGCGTTAATCATTGGGGCAGCGCCGTTTTATGCAAGGATGGTTGAGATTGGCTTAAGGGAAATTGATAAAGGCGTCATTGAAGCAGCTAAGTCAATGGGAGCAACATCATTCACAATTATATGGAAGGTATTGCTTCCGGAGTCTCTGCCGGCACTCGTATCAGGGATTACCGTTACGGCAATTGCACTGGTTGGCTATACCGCGATGGCAGGCATGATAGGAGCTGGCGGGTTAGGAAACCTTGCTTATTTAGAGGGCTTCAGCCGCGGTCAGGCTGATGTGACATTGGTGGCCACCATTTTAGTATTGATTATCGTGTTTGTCCTCCAATTTATTGGAGATATCATAACCAGGAAACTGGATAAACGTTAGGGAGGAAGATGGAGTTGAAGAAGAAGTTATCATTCATATTAGTACTTTGCTTCACATTAATTCTGGCTGCTTGCGGCAGTTCAGAGGATTCAGGTTCAGGTGATGGGGACAAAAAGAAATTAACGGTAGGGGCTTCAAATGTGCCGCATGCTGAGATTTTAGAGCAAGCAAAACCATTGCTTAAAGAAAAGGGAATTGATTTGGAAATCGAAGTATTCAATGATTATGTAATGCCGAACAAAGCATTAGAAGATGGATCAATTGATGCGAACTACTTCCAGCACATTCCGTATTTCGAACAACAAGTTGCAGAAAATGAATATGATTTCGCTAATGCTGGAGGTATTCATATTGAGCCAATTGGCGTTTACTCAAAAAAATATGACAGCTTAGAGGATTTGCCAAATGGAGCGGAAATCATCATGAGCAGCTCTGTTGCCGATCATGGCCGTATCCTTTCCATGCTTGAAGCAGAAGGCCTTATCACATTGAAGGAAGATGTGAATAAAGTTGAGGCAACAGTAGATGATATCGCTAAAAATCCGAAAAAATTAACGTTCAAAACAGATATCGAAGCACCAATGCTAACACAAGTCTACAATAATGATGAAGGCGATGCTGTCTTAATCAACTCCAACTACGCAATTGATGCAGATCTCGTTCCAGCGGAAGATGCGATTGCGCTTGAAAGCCCAGAGGATAATCCTTATGTGAACATTATCGCTGTTCGTACAGAAGACAAAGATAATGAAGCAATCAAGACACTGGTGGAAGTCCTTCAATCCGAGGATATTAAAACCTTCATTAACGAAGAATACAAAGGTTCTGTCATTCCAGCAAAATAAAACAACAAAAAGGTGCATCCTTGGATGCACCTTTTTCTTCTATTATATATCCGTTCCATTTGTGACATTATGGCGGGGAATTTTCAGGAAGGCAGAGTAATTCCTTAGAGAAATCCCCAAAATCACTTTTAAGAAAGCCTCACCGTGGTATATAGACATTGAGAGCTCTCTAATAAAGTGGTAACGTTGAGTTAATAAATGGAAAGGAATGATTCATTATTTTTGACAATCAGCTGCATCTCAGAGTGACGAACGAAATGGAAAAGGCCATGAGGCAAGCGCATGGGGTTGGATATGAGGTATATAACCAGAAGCTAGATGTGCGCTTGCAAGTAGAGGAACGAAGAGAGGACAGTTATTTAAAAAGTAATGAGATAGTGAATGATTTGAACCGACGAGTCTTTTAATTAAGATCCTATAGACAATGAGAAAGAAAAGAGCCAGCATACAATTGCTGGTTCTTTTCTTTCTCATAAATTAACTTTATAATATCCTTAAACAGGAATTGTTAT
>CAJGCH010000079.1 GCA_904501845.1 uncultured Bacillaceae bacterium
AGCAGCCTTGGTTTATGAAGAATGGCTTGAGCGATGCCGAGCCGCTGCTTCATGCCGAGTGAGTATGTATCTACCTTGTTATGGATGCTCTCTTCAAGTCCGACGAGTTCAACCACCTCAAGTATGCGTCCCCTCGTGATGCCCTTATATAGGTTAGCTGCTAGCCAAAGATTCTGCCACCCTGTTAAATCAAGATAAAAGGCCGGGTTTTCAATTACTGCCCCAAGCTCCCTAATCGCCGTTCGGAATGAAGTCTTAATATCATGATCCATAATACGGATTTCACCTTCAGAATGCTTCATCAATCCGCAAATCATTCGAATCAAGGTCGTTTTCCCAGCTCCGTTCGGACCAATCAAGCCAAATATCTCCCCTGCCTGAACATCGAGGGTGATGTCCTTTAAGATTTGACGGCGGCCAATTTTCTTGCCAACCGCTTCTAAATGAAGCACGGATTTCACCATGTTCCTTCCTCCTTCTACAACATCCCATTTTACACTATTTAAAAGGATTTTTCTCCACTGATTAATCAGTTGGAGCTTTGATGGACTTTTTAATCTTTATTTTCATAGAAAAAGGAACGGCTATGTTCCGTTCCCTCAATGGAATCCTTACGCAAGGATAAATGCCCCTTCCTCCTTGCACATTAGATGCAGCCGGTGCATGGCCCTTGTCATGGTCACATATAATAATTTCAAATCGGTTTCATTCTGTTCATCATATCGTTCATGATGACTGAAGGCGATGACACAATCAAATTCAAGTCCTTTAGCCAAATAAGAAGGCAGGATGACCAGCTCTTCCTTCGGGATGGACATCTTCTCTTCCAGAAGGCATGCCTCAAAGCCCCTGTCACGAAGCGTTTGATAAGCAAACTTAGCATCCTTCGCTGTTTTAGTGATGATGGCTAACGTCCGGAAGCCTTCGTCCCGCCAGTCACCAACTTGCACACGCACCATATCCGCCCATTGCTCGCAGCTTTCATAATGGCGATACTGTGGTTCCTCCCCATGCCTTACAATCGGTTCAACGACAGGAAAATCATAGGGAAGCTTTTTAAGAAGCTTGTTTGCCTCATTCATGATTTCTATTGTAGTCCTGTAGCTTTTTTTCAATTCCTTGTAGCTTGCGCGCGGGAAGATTTTTTCGATAATTTCCTGCCAATTCGTTATGGAACGATAAGAATGAATCCCTTGAGCGAGATCGCCGACCAAGGTAAACATATCCGTCTCAAGCGCTGTCTTTAATGCGGCAATCTGCATATAGCTATAGTCCTGAGCTTCATCAATAACAACATTTTTCGCCTTGTGATCCTGAGGAATGCCATATAGCTTCGAGTGCAAGTATAGAAGAGGGCCAAGGTCTTCCACTTCATATTTCCTTTTGGAGAAAATTTGCTTACTGTAGGTACATAAATCAGTCGCTTCCAGAAGCGTGAGCATGCCGCCACCATAGTTGAACAGCCTTTCTGGATTGGAAAAGAGATTCTTATAATGGGTGAATGTGTCGCTTTTCTTTACTGACTTTATATAGCGGGGTACAGCACTTCTAATTTCTGACTTAAACTCTGTCAGCCGAATATCCTTTCGCTTCAAAACCTCCGAAACATAAGCTTTTCTCTTTTTCTCGTCCCCTTTGAAATTCAACCCCTTCTCAATCTTCGCATCATAATGGGCAATGATTTTCTTTTGCATCTCATCCTTATTGCTCTTTACTTGCTGCTGTAAGAGGTTCTTCAGCTTATCCACGCGTTTATAGAGAGGAAGATATGTATATTCCTTCGTCAATAAATGATTTAATCTGCTGGCTGGATACAGCTTAAATTTATCTACCTTGAAATCCTCGTGGAAATAAAGGCCGCTTTTGATTTCCTCGCAATAATGGTCCAGTATCCGCTGGAAGAGGACGCTTCCTTTCAAACCGGAGAATCTTGCGGCCGAATTTCCTCCTGCCAGTACATCAATCAGTTTGCCATCCTTGATGAGCGGTATTCTCTTGCCGATTGCCTCCTCAATATATTGAGCATAGGTAGCCTGCCGAACACGCTCAGCCCCAAGCTCCGGCAATGCTTGCTGGATATAATCCATGAAAAGGACCGTTGGCGTCAGGATCAATAAGTCTGCCGGGTTAAATACATCTTTATAATGGTAGAGGAAGTAGGAAATCCGGTGAAGCGCAATGGTCGTTTTCCCGCTCCCCGCTGCCCCTTGCACGATAATCGGCTTATTTAGGTCAGCACGGATGATTTCATTTTGTTCCTCCTGGATGGTCGCGACAATTTCCGTGAGCCGGCTTGCCGAGCTTTTTGCCAAAGTTTCCTGCAGCAATTCATCCACCGTCGTCAAGTCAATATCACGCAGGTCCATAAGCTCGCCATTCTCAATCATCAGCTGGCGCTTTAACGTTATTTCCCCATCATAGGTTTCACCCTCGGATGTGTACGTTACATGCCCCAGCCGCCCGTCATAATACAGATTAGCAATCGGTGAGCGCCAATCAATGATCAGCTGCTCCTGATTGTCCCGCTGGAACAAGGATGTCTTGCCTATATACAATCGCTCGGGATTGCCTGAGTCAGAAGGCGTGAAATCAACCCTAGCAAAATACGGTTTTGGCAAGGCTCGCTTCAGTCCTTCCCATTCATCATTCGACATTTGATAAAATGTAGCTGTCGTCAAAAGCTGGCCATATTCCGTATTTTCTTCCCAATCAGTATCCGCGAACGTTTCCTTCATCTTAGCCAGGAATTGTTCCTTGCTCGTTCTCGCCGTGTCGATGACGACATTCATATATTGCTTGATGAATTCCAGCCTTTCCTTCTCCAGTTGAAACGATGATTCTTCCACAAAATTGTCCCCCTTTCGTTCTCCCGATATGAATAAATTGCCTTCCTCCATCCAATACTGTTTGCTGGAGGTGCAAAATGAATCGAACACAAATAGAAGCCATATTCAGTGAAAATGGCCTTTCATCCCTTTATGAAGCATATGAATACCCATTATATCTGCACGGACTTCTTGATCGCAATGAATTCATCCGCCATTTAGATTTATTCCTATCCTGGTATGATTTCCAGGATTCCCCTCCGTCATTCGATACATTTCTCTATCACTATCATATTTTCAGGCATATGCTGAAGCAAAAAAACTGGTCAGCGTTTATCGGGTATGAGTCATAACGAAAAGCCAGGCATCCCCTTTAAGACGAGGGTGCCTGGCAGGTTCATCAAATCAGGTAAGGGCCATAAAGACCAGTCATCATGATTATATTCAACCCTATGTAATAGGAAATGCGCCCAAAAAGGCCAATATCCTTATCTATAACAAATTTATAGAGAAGATACGATACGGCACCGATGACCAATGGCCAAATGACCATCCCATATGGAAACGTCAAATACTCCGGCGCTAAGGAGAAGGTGTTTTCCGCCAAGACGCCATTAAAGACAAAAACGACCGTTCCCAAATAAATGAGTATCCCAATCGGCTCAGCCCATGTCTTGTCAGTCTCGAAATCATCTCTCCGAACAAACATCATAACGGCATAAAAGATAATGAGCGGGATAACCCACACAAAACCAAAGAACACCATCACAACGCTGCTGAAGACACCGCTGATAAAGTCATACATGGCTGTTCGATAATCTTCCTTTGTCTTAGCCATTGTAGAATCGACATATGCCTTTCCATCATATGTGCCGAATGTTTCATATTCCTTGCCGTCAAAGGTTTGCCAAAGGATATGGCTCTCCCCGGCCCACTGCGGGTATATGCTGCTTTCGGCAGATGTGCTTCTTCTATATCCTGCCCAGTGTCCATCCTTCTCAGTATTTGTAAAATAGACATTATAGCCGGATTTCTTCCCCTCCCTCTGTCCTTCAGATACGAATAAAAACTCCCGCTCCCCATTCAGATAACGGAAATTTAAGTACCGCGGATTAGCAAGCTTAGCTCCAGTGCTGCCCTCGACAAAGTGCATTTGCTCATTCTCGGATACCTTCCTATCTTTCATGCTAAAGGACAAGAGGTTCGCCATACTGGCACGTTCACCTTGTGTCATCTTAAAGGATTCAATCAGTATGGATCCTTCCTCGCCATTTGAATCATAAAGAATATTTTCTACCGTGGAACTGGTGGAAGAAGACCAGGAGGTAATTTTCTCAAGTTCCTTGCCCTTCAGCAAATAAAATGAATAGTCTAATGGGGTCGGATTGGTAGAAATGAGGAGACTGCCATCTCCTTTGGCGGAAACGATATGGCTGATGGGCTCCTTCGTTGCTGCCAGTAAGCTGGGTTTATTATCGCTTGCCTTATAGGCAAAAGCCTCTTGCTCCTTCCAATAAATAATCCTTTCACCTGCAGGAGAAAAGGATTTGACTCCTTCATCTATGATGGCTGTCTTTTCATTTTCATATAAGTGCAATTTCTCATCCTGCATATATAAGACACTTTTGCCATCACCCCAAATCGGCGTGTTGATATCCGGGTCAATCGGGATAACTGTTTCTTCGATTTTTTGGTAGTTTTCATCCATTATGGTATATCTCACATTCTCATCACCCGGCAAATAGGCGTGTATCCTATTACCCTCGACAAAGCTGTATTGCTGCATAGGATAGGACGAAGACCCATTGATTTTCGTCGCCCGTCCCCAGTCATCATCAGGCAAGGCAGTCGCTAGATTAAGATTATAAAAGTAAAACAAACTAAAAAAAGCCAACAGGATAACTATTGGTAACAGCTTCGCCTTTTTGTTCAAAACATTCCCCCCTGTTCGATTTAATCATCTCTCGAAAAACACTATTTTATTATAGCACAATTGGAAATGAATGTATCTGATTATTGTGAATTTTCAATTCAATAATTAGCCTACACAAATGGAAATAATTGTGTTAACCTTTATGAAATAATAGTTAACTTATTTCTAAGGAGGAAAGACAGTGGTTACCACAAAAACTAGGAATATGATGATCATTGCCATGTATGCTTCCATTCTCTCCATTTTAGCTCAGATAACGATCCCTCTGCCGCCCATCCCTATTACCGGACAAACGTTAGCTGTTGGTCTTATCGCCACGATAATCGGCTCCCGTTTCAGCACTTATACTATTCTCGTCTACTTAGGTCTAGGCACCATTGGTCTCCCCGTCTTTTCAAGCTTCACGAGCGGACTCGGTATTTTATTCGGTCCAACTGGCGGATACTTGATCGGTTTCATTCCTGCTGCATTCATGACCGGATTTTGGCTTGAAAAAAGGGGCTTTACGAACATACAGGCCATAGCGGCTAATTTAATCGGCATGAGCATTACCCTTATGTTTGGTTTACTATGGCTGAAGTTTTCTGCCTCCCTTTCCTGGAGCGCTGCTTTCCTGACAGGGTTTATGCCATTTCTGCCTGTCGGCATCCTTAAAGCCTTCATCGCTGCCTACTTGGGTATTCTGATTAGAAAACGCCTCCTCTCTGCACGGCTCCTTCCTGCTGCATCGTAATGCAAGTGCGTGCTTTAGACCGAATCTTTTTACGAGTGAGAAAAAAAGGCAAAAACCGAGGAAATGTGATAAAATGTCTTACTATCGCACCGTAAAGGAGGTTCTGAAATGAAAAAGAAAGTGCTGGCTATCGTCACTAGCCACGATACCATGAAAAATGAATCTGCCAAGACCGGGTTATGGTTCAGTGAACTCGTACATTTCTATGATGTAGTCAGGGTTGCCGGCTTCCCGATTGATATCGTAAGCGTCAAAGGAGGCAAAGTTCCAATTGACCCGCGCAGCCTGGTTCCAGTTTTAATGGACGAAACGACCAAAACATATCATCTCGACCCTTATTTCATCAGTAAACTTGACCATTCATTGCCGCTTGATGGTATTAATGGCCAAGATTATGATTGTGTCTTTTTCGCTGGAGGTCATGGGACATTATGGGATTTTCCGGAATCAAAGAAAATTCAGGAAATCACCGCCGCTATCTATGAAAATGGCGGGCTTGTCACCGCTGTTTGCCACGGACCTGCCGCATTGCTCCATACGCGATTAACTGACGGCACCCATCTTCTTGAAGATGTGGAGGTTACCGGATATACAAATATAGAGGAAAAACTGATGTTCCAAGGGAATAAGATTCCCTTCTACCTGGAGGACGAGCTACGTTCTGCAGCCAAGTCATTTAAGAAATCGACGATTCCGTTTACAAGCCATGTTGTCGAGAACAAACGAATCATTACCGGACAAAATCCGCAAAGTGCCCGAGCAGTAGGAGAGCAAGCATTAAAATTCCTCCAAGCTCATGTATATAAATAAGAGCTCTGAACATGAAAAAGCCGATTCACTCCTCCCTGAAATCCTAGGAAGAACTGAATCGGCTTTTTGTGCTTCTATTGAAGCGGCAATATATAGAGGAAGATAGATAAGAAATGCAATATGGAAGCAACGAGCACCATTAAATGCCACACGGCATGATGATAAGGGAACCCTCTCCACACATAAAAAATAGATCCTAGCGTGTATAAAAGACCGCCGTAAATAAGCATTTGCAGACCCATGGGCGGGACAGCGCTAGAGAGCGGCTCCCAAGCTACAACAATCATCCACCCCATCACAATATAGATCAGAGTTGAAAAAATCATAAATTTCCTCAAGAAAAAGGCTTTAAAAATAATGCCTAAAAAGGCCAGTCCCCATACTAATGCGAGCAGCGTGTAACCTGTCTTGCCGCCTATCGCTATAACCGCATAGGGCGTATAGGTTCCCGCAATAAACAAGTAAATGGAGGTATGGTCAAATAATTCCATGACCAGCTTACCTTTCCCTTCCGGAAACGCATGACAAAGGGTCGAAAAGGTAAAGAGCATCACCATCGATATCCCATAAATAAGGACAATCGCGAGCCTTCCAGTTGTCCCATTTACGATGGTATTGGAAACCATCAGCCCTAAAGCCGCAAGCGATAGCGCTACTCCTATTCCATGAGTTACAGCATTAACAATTTCTTCCTTTCTTGAATACGTATAGACACGTTCCATGACTTGACTCCTTTCATGTTTTTTAAGTCTATTCCCGTTTTTTAGCTATTTTAAGACAAAATCCTCAAAACTCCGATGATATAGTTATCTTATTAAATACAGCCTTTTTCACGAGTCTACTCAAGCTTAAGTTTGCGGAGTAATGCCGGCCAAATCTTCATGATGTCGGATGCAAGCATAGTGCTGGGGGCATAATCTTCCGTGTAAAGCTCGGCTGTCTTCCCGTGAAGATACACGGCATTAGCCACAGTTGATGGCTGATACCCTTGAGAAATCATTCCAAGCAAAATACCAGTTAGTGTATCCCCAGTTCCGCCTTTGGACAGCCCTCTGTTTCCAGTCATATTGACATATCCCGTTCCGTCTGGGAACGCAATAACGGTATTCATTCCCTTGAGCACGACTGTCACATTATGAGTGGTTGCATAATCACTCGCCACCTGAATGCGATTCTCATTCACTTCTGCAACCGTCTTTCCCGTTATCCTTGCCATCTCGCCTGGATGCGGTGTCAAGATGACCGCACCTTTTCGCCCTTTTGGATAGCTCCGCTCCGATAGGGCGCCCGCATCTAATATAAGGGGGCATTCATCTTCTTCAAGATAGGAAGCAATTAGATGTTCCAGTGCATCATCTGGATGGAGTCCTGGCCCAATCGCTGCTGCTGCGATTTTCTGGAGTGAGGAATCATGCTGCCAATCTGCCTCTTCACGATTGACATAGGTAGCCTCTGGCAGAGATACCGTACATTTATCTGCTACTGTCTTTTCGGTCGCGATCACAAGCTTCCCGATACCACCTCGCATGGCCCCTGTTCCGGCGAGCACGGCACAGCCCGGCATCTGGCTGCTCCCAGCAATCAAGAGGCCTGTTCCGAATGTTCCTTTATGCGGATTATCCAATGGCTGGGGCCATGATTTCCGAAGATCCTCCTCCGTCCAAATGCGAAATTTCGCCTTTTGAGGGATTCCAATATCCACAATATGCAAATGCCCATAATAGGTGCTTGATGGATACGCGAAAGCCGAGGGCTTAGCTCCATGAAGACAAAATGTGTGGTCGGCCAAAAAAGCAGTCTGCACTCTTCCATGATCCGCCTCCACTCCAGAGGGAATGTCAATGGCTATCTTGATTGCCTTAGATTTCCGCCAGAAATCCAGGCATAATGCCATCTTCTGGGGCATAGGCGGTCTGAATCCAATTCCAAAAAGACCATCTATTAAGACATCATATTCCCCTTCTATTTCCCTAGAAAAGGAGTATCCGCACGTTATGTAGTATTCCAAGTGATCTTGAGCCACTTTTGAAGCAGGAAGCCCTGCAGGAAAAATCAGCTCTGCCTTATAGCCCCTATTCAGCAAGAGACGCGAAAGGACGATTGCATCCCCTCCATTATTCCCGCTTCCTGCCAAGATGCCGATTCGTTGTTTTTTATCCAGAAGCTTGCTCACACCTTCAAACAAGGCATGTCCGGAATTCTCCATCAAGGAAAAAATGGACAGCCCGTTATCATGCGCGCTTTTATCACATTCTCTTATTTCCTTTGCGGAATAAATATTCATATCAATCAGCCCTCCTATGAGAATAGTATACAAAAATACCATCAAGTAAACTTAAAATTTAGAATTGGCGGAAATTACCCCTAGAATATAAAAAAGCATTCAGATTACACGAATCTGAATGCCTCCTCTTAGTATTAACGGCTTTCGACAGCGATGAGCCGCTTGATTGATTGTATTTGTCCAAGATGCATCGCCTCATGGTGAAGAAGCAAATGGAATAGCCCTTCCCGATCTTTGATATCCATCCCGGGGATAGGACTGGTTATCTTCTCGCTCCAATATTCATCAGGCAATTCCGCCAGTCTTTTTTCCTGTGCCTCTAATTGTTTCTTAAGTTCCGTCAAGGATGGGGCGCTTCTCTGCCAGCGCGATGGAGCGGTCCCGCGCTCAAAAAAGCTTGCGTATATTTCCGGTACTGGCGAGCCGACTTGAGGATAGCCAAACATAAAGCTCTCCGCACTTACCAATAGATGACCGAGCTGCCACCTCACTGTATTAGAAAATCCCTCCGGCTGAAAATCTGCTTCCGGTTCTGAAAGATGATCTGCGACCTCTTTCAATTTATTACGTGTCAGAAAAAATTGGTTTCTCATTCCTTCGGTTTTCATCCTATTCCCTCCCGCTGCAACTGAATAGTCCACATTTGTGGGCATGTATATCCATACCCAATTACAGCTTTTGGAAAACAAATTCAAACTTTGACTGAGGAGCGCTTTAGACCAGCAGTAAATTCCTCTATTCCTCTCCTGTCAACATTGTGTAGGGCATCCACAATTTTGGAACCAACAATGATTCCATCACAAAACGCCAACAAAGCATTACCCATCTGCGCATTGGAAATGCCGAAACCCGCATAAATGGGAACCTCGGTTAACCCCTTAAGCCGCTCTACCCTTTCTTGCAAAAAACCTAGTTCTATTTCTCCTTTCTCCCCTGTTATACCGTTAATGGTAACAGCATACAAAAAACCTTCCGCTTCCCTGCTTAAAACCTCTAACCTCTCCAACGAAGCTGTCAATGGGACTAATCGGATAACAACGATGCCAGCTTCCGCAAGAGGCTTCTTAAAGAGCGTCTCCTCCTCGAAGGGAACGTCAGGGATGATACAGCCGGAAATTCCAGCACGCATGGCCTCCTCGGCAAAGGCTCTTGCACCCATTTGCATGATGGGATTCGCATAGGTCATGATAATGAGCGGAACAGAAAATTCATGTCTGGATAATTCAGTCAAAATGCTTTTTAAATTCACCCCTTTTGCAAGGGAGCGCAGCCCTGCCTCCTGAATGCTCGGCCCGTCGGCAACCGGGTCTGAGAAGGGAATGCCAATCTCGATAGCGGATGCCCCTTGACCTTCCAGATAACGAATCGTCTCAGCCAGATGCTCGAGCCCTCCGTCCCCTGCCATGATGTAGGGAATGAAGCCTTTTTCCCCCTTCTCCTTCTGATTCCTTAATCGCTCTGATAATTTATTGTCCATTCTCATACCCTCCCAGCTCTCTTATGACTGTGTCCATGTCTTTATCTCCTCTTCCGGAGAGGCAGACAATAATGGATTGATCCTTGCTCATTCGCGGGGCTCTTTTCATGACCTCAGCGATAGCATGTGAACTCTCTAATGCTGGCAGGATACCCTCTTTGGATGTTAAAAGCATGAAAGCCTCTAGCGCTTCCCTATCCAAAATAGACGTATATTCCACCCTGCCGACATCCTTCAAAAAGCAATGCTCCGGACCGACACCTGGATAATCAAGCCCGGCAGAGATGGAATGAGCCTCCTGAATTTGACCAGCTTCATTCTGTAATAAATACATATAAGCCCCATGCAAGATTCCCTTTCTCCCCTTTGTGATAGACGCGGCATGATAATCAGTGTCCACCCCTTTGCCCGCGGCCTCGACACCAATCAGCCGGACGGCCTTATCCGGCAGAAAGTGATGGAACATGCCCATCGCGTTACTTCCACCGCCAATACACGCAATGACCATATCCGGCAAACCGCCTCCGAACGCTAGCATTTGCTCTCTTGCCTCCTTGCTGATTACGCTCTGGAAATCACGAACAATCAATGGGAAAGGGTGCGGACCAAGGACAGATCCCATCAAATAATGGGTATCCCGAATATTGACCACCCAATAGCGCAAAGCCTCATTGACCGCATCCTTCAATGTCTTGCTGCCGGATTTGACCGGCACGACCTTTGCCCCAAGCAGTTCCATTCGGATGACATTCTGCTTTTGCCTTTCCACATCCTTTTCCCCCATGAAGATAATGGGTTCAAGGCCAAGCAAGGCACAAACAGAGGCTGTAGCCACTCCATGCTGGCCGGCACCTGTCTCAGCCACAACTTTCTTCTTGCCCATCCTTTTGGCAAGCAGCGCCTGCCCAAGCGTGTTGTTGATTTTATGCGCCCCTGTGTGATTCAAATCTTCCCTTTTTAAGTAGATTTTCGCTCCTCCCAGATGCTCCGTTAAGTTCCTCGCATAATAGAGCGGTGTCTCCCGCCCGACGTAATGAATCAAAAGGGATTCGTATTCACTCCGGAAATCCTCACTCTTTCCAAT
>CAJGCH010000080.1 GCA_904501845.1 uncultured Bacillaceae bacterium
ACCAGTTACAATCTCCGAAGAGAGACCTTTACCATTCCGTAAAGAAAGCTCCTACAAAGGAAAAGGCGGAGGCGGCAAACGTCCGTACAATCGCGACAGCCGTTCTGGAGACAGAAAACGCAGCGGAGGCAATAGCCAAGGCGGGCGCAGAAAGTCTTACAGCAACTCCAAACCAAAAAACCAAAGCAAATAATCAATCGATTGATTGAATGAGTAGAGCCAGCCTGAAAAAGGGCTGGCTTTTCTTTTTGGCTGGGTTTATTGAGCCCTTTTTAAGGTAAATCTGATATTTGTGATTGGGGAGTGGGCGTTCTTGTTTTGAACAGGGTCTTGTCTCTAACATAAACAACATCACCTTGCCCATACTATGGATAAGGAGATGAAAGAGATGACTTATATACGGCTAGGGTATGTGGCAATGAGTGTGGAGCTGCAAAATGCTTCCCCTTCTCAGACGATGACCTATGCACAATTCAGTAAAATAAAAGACAGGGATGCAGCTGTGCGGAAACTTGAGCGAATTGCTCAATCAAACCTTCATAATTGCCTGCGCCTTCTAAAGCATAATGAGGCAAATGGGATTGAGTTCTTTCGATTTTCCTCCAAGCTTATCCCGTTGGCAGACCATCCAGAGCTATTGGATTGGTCATATATGCACGGTGTTAAACAAGAAACGGCTGCGATCAAGAAGTATTTAAGGGAGCACAAACAGGTAAGGGTGGATTTCCATCCTGATCATTTTGTCGTGCTTAACAGCCCGGACAAGGAGGTGCTAAAATCCTCTGTTAAAGCGTTAACACTGCATTACAGGCTATTGAAGGCTATGGGAATAGAGCCGAAGCATAGATGTGTGCTTCATGTCGGCGGAAGTTATAATGATAAGGAACAGGCGCTAGAACAATTTATCCTGAATTGGGGTCATGTGCCGGCGCCGATTCAAGAGATGGTCATTCTGGAGAATGATGATACGCTTTTTGGTGTGGAGGATGTTTTGTACTTGTGTGAAAAGCTCGGTGTTCCATTTGTATTTGATTTGCATCATCATAAGCAGAACCCGCAAGGTGATTTTGGGGAGAAGTGGGAGCGAATTGCAGGAACTTGGGAGCATTCACCGCTTCCGGTCAAAGTCCATCTGTCTTCTCCTAAGGATGAGAAGAATCCGAAGGCTCATTCCGATTATGTAGAAGTAGCGGAAGTCATTGAGCTATTAAAAGGCAATCAGGGATTTGCTCGTCAGATTGATGTCATGCTTGAAGCAAAGCTGAAGGATGCTGCCGTATTCCGGATGACAGAGGAACTGAAGCATGCTCATGGCTTCAGGCAAGTGAAAGGAGCATGCTTCCAATTTGATTTGACATGAACAGGCTTATTTTTTGTTCAGGAAAAGGGGAGCCAGCAAGAAGCCGCACGCGAGTCCGCCAATATGGCCAACCACGTTAACAGATGGCTGCATAAAGGAAAGAACGACAGATATGGCAATTAAAGCAAAGATGGTCTGTGAATTTTGGCGGCTCATAAGATGTTTCTTATATAATAGGATGTAGGCATAACAGCCGAATAACCCGAAGATGGCACCGCTTGCTCCAACGTGAACATACATAGGAGGCATTGTTAGTAAGGTCAGAACATTGGCCAGAATACCAGAAAGCAGGAATAGCAGGGCAAACCGCCTCGTGCCGGCCAAGGATTCAATTCCGGGGCCAATGATAATTAAGGTAAATACATTGAAAAGAACATGCGTAAAGCTTGCGTGCATGAAAATCGGGGTGACAAGTCGCCAGTATTCACCCTCGCTGATGAGGAAATTCACTCCGCTTAGAGCCGTGAAAATGTCAATTGCAGGCAAAATCGGCAGGACTGTGGCTGCATAAAGAACAGCACAGATGGCGGTAATCAGGCTTACAGCCGGATAGAAGCGGATAAATTGTGAGAAGCTTTCCGATCTAGTGAACATGGGCATCATCCTAACGAATAAATTTTGAGATAAAGGTGGGCGATTCATGATAATAGGAATAGGGCTTGATATTGTAGAGTTGGACAGGGTGCGTGATTTGCTTGCCCGCAAACCGAAGTTTGCGAACCGGATTCTGACTCCTGAAGAAATGGAGATCTTTGAGGGTTTAGGCGAGCGGAGGAGAATAGAGTGGTTTGCTGGAAGATTCTCCGCCAAGGAAGCTTTCTCAAAGGCTGTTGGCACAGGAATAGGCAAGGGACTCTCTTTTCAGGATATCTCCATTATACAAGAAAAAAGTGGAAAGCCAATCGTTCGGCATCCATTTGCCCATACGGTTCATCTTAGCATTACTCATACAAGTCAGTATGCAGCTGCTCAAATAATCCTTGAAGACAAGTCAATATAAATTCAAAGTGAAAGGCACATAATTAGACGAGCTTTCTCATATATTCAATTAGCGAATAGGAGAGACAAGGCCTCATTCATTTCCATGCTCCGATTGTTTTAAAAACAGTAATAGAGTCGTAGGATTTGCTGTTTAGGGTCGTTGCAAATGATTGGATGCTGCGCCTTATCCTCTCCCTTTTACTTACTACTGTAAAAAGGGGATGAGAAGCTTTGAGGAGGTTACTAGTGCTAATGCTAACATTAGGATTGATGTTTGCATTGGCGGGCTGTGGTCAGAAATCGCAGACAGATGTGGTTGATGCTCTCACGAAAAAAATGTCCGAGATAAAAGGGTATAAGGCAGATGCGAAAATGACCCTGAAGATGGGGTCAGAGCCGCAGGAATATGATGTAGAGGTTTGGTATGAGGCCCCATCGAATTACCGGGTCAATTTGAAGAATGCCCAAAAGGATCAAAGCCAAATCATTCTGCGTAATAAAGAGGGAGTCTTCGTCTTAACTCCGGCTTTAAACAAAAGCTTCCGCTTCCAAAGTGAGTGGCCGAAGAATAGCTCCCAAGCATACTTATATGAATCTCTTATCATGGATGTAAGTGATGATAAGGATGCGACCTTCAAGACGACAGATAACAGCTATGTATTTGAATCCAAGACGCGCTATCAAAACAATAAGATGCTTCCTCTGCAAATTGTTGAGTTTGATAAGAAGACACTTGCGCCAAAGCGTGTTGAGGTAATGGATTCTGACCGCAATACACTGGTTGAAGTAGAATTCGAGAAAACGAGCTTTAATCCGGATTATGAAAAGGGTGCCTTTGATGTAAACAAGAATATGACGGGTGCACAGCTTGAGGTGCCGGTCATGACGACAGAAGAGGATGTCAGTCTTGAAGTACAGTATCCAACTGCAGAAATTGGCGGTGTCGTCCTGGCAGGAGAAAAAATGATTGAAACGAATGAAGGGCAAAAGGCTGTCCTTACTTATGCCGGGGAGGATAAGGAATACACGCTGATCGAAAGCAATTCAAAGGTCGTCAAAGAGGCAGCCGTGACAACAGTGACGGGAGAGCCGATTGATTTAGGTTTTACAGTTGGCCATATGACTGGTAACTCCATTTCCTGGTCCTATGAAGGAACAGATTTCATGCTGGCAGGCAAGAACTTAACGATGGAAGAGCTGCTGATGGTGGCTAAATCGGTCGCACCTGTGGGTGAGAAATAATATATATTTGTGTGATAGGTCCGTGCAAAAGCGGGCCTTTTTATTTTGGGTATAGAAGATGATTGACTATCATTTGAAATAGGAGAATAATGAAAACACAAACGTCAAAAGGAAGGTACAGCAATCATGATAAGCAATCAATTTTACCGGGATACATGGGCTGAAGTGAACTTAGATCATGTTCAGGAGAATATAAAAGCGATCAAGGGATTATTGCCGGATGATACAGCTGTTATGGCTGTCGTAAAGGCCAATGCCTACGGGCATGGCGATATTCAAGTAGCCAAAGCTGCGCTTGATGCAGGTGCGACTTCTCTGGCTGTTGCCTTTTTGGATGAGGGGATTCGTCTGCGTGAGCTTGGCATAGATGTACCAATCCTTATCCTCGGGTCGACTAGGGCCTCTGATGCCCCTGTTGCAGCACGATATGGAATCAGTGTCACTGTGCATGGCAAGTCCTATATTGAGCAAGCGCTCGAGCATCTTGAGGACAGTGAGTGCCCGTTGCATATTCATATCAAGGTGGACACAGGGATGAGCAGGATCGGCATTCGAACAAAAGAAGAAATGAAAGAAATTGAATATATTTTAGAGAAACAAAATAAAATACAGGTAGAAGGTGTTTTCACTCATTTTGCCAAAGCAGATGAAAAGGAACTAGGTCATTCGGAGAACCAGCTGGAGAGATTTATCTCCATCCTTCATAGTATGGACTCCCTCCCGCCGATGATTCATACGAGCAATAGCGCTGCTGCGATGAGAATGCCTGATGCTTACTTCAATATGGTGCGGGTTGGTATAGCGATGTATGGATTAAGCCCATCGCCAGAGATCAAAGATGAACTTCCTGTGAATCTTAAGCCTGCATTGTCTCTTTATACAAAGGTCAAGCAAGTGAAACAAATTCATAAGGGTGACACGGTCAGCTACGGAGGAGCGTATGAAGCGAAAGGTGAGGAGTGGATTGCGACGCTGCCGATTGGCTATGCAGATGGGTGGATTCGAAAGCTTTCAGGGCAAAATGTATTAATTAAAGGCAAGAGAGCGCCGATTGTAGGAAGGGTGTGCATGGACCAATGCATGGTAAGGGTTGATGAGCCCATTCAAGAGGACACGATTGTTACGTTAATCGGGACTGACGGTAATGAAACCATTACAGCGGATGAGCTTGCAGAGAAGCTTGAAACCATCAATTATGAAATAACGTGTCAACTATCCTACCGTATTCCGAGGGTATATAAAGCAGGCGGACAGACAGTCGGGATTGTTAATATGTTATTTCGTAAATGATTATTCAACACATTTTTGAATAAAATTAGTATAAACTGCTAAGATTTTGCTTCATAATAAGAAAGAAATGTACTAGACACCTTTCTTTGAGGTGGTATTGATGGTAAGATATAATAAAGACTAATGTGGTTTGTAGTGATGGTGGAGGTGTTTGCCTGTGTCTGAGTCCAGTGCAACTACGGAAATTCTAATACGCTTGCCTCAAAATTTGCTAAGTGAGTTGGATGGATACGTGCGAGAAGAAAATGTAAATCGAAGCGAATTTATTTACCAAGCAACTAAAATGTACTTGCAAGAACGTAAGAAGAAGGAATTTCGTGAATCTATGCGCCGTGGATATATGGAGATGGCTAATATCAACTTGACTATGGCAGCTGAAGCCTTTCAGGCCGAATATGAAGCTGAACATGCTGTGGAGCGTTTAGTCAGCGGTGAATAAGGGTTTAAATGTTAAACGTGGCGATGTCTATTTTGCTGATTTGTCTCCTGTGGTAGGATCTGAGCAAGGCGGAGTCAGGCCTGTCCTAGTCATCCAAAATGACATAGGAAATCGATTCAGCCCAACCGTAATCATTGCGGCAATTACGGCACAAATACAAAAAGCGAAACTGCCGACCCACGTAGAAATTGATGCCGATAAGTATGGATTCGAACGAGATTCTGTCATTCTGCTCGAACAAATTCGGACAATTGATAAACAACGATTAACTGACAAGATTACGCAGCTAGACGATGAAATGATGAAAAAAGTCGTATATGCTCTTCAAATAAGTCTTGGTCTGGTGGACTTATAATTTTAACATTTAGCCAGCTGAATATGGTTTTTAAGCAAAAAGCTATCAAGAGGATTTCTTGATAGCTTTTTTATTTCCTTAAAATTGGATGAAATATTACCGTTGTATGTAATATTCAGATGTATTGAGTAATCTGCGGAAAAACGGGAATATAAGGATGTGGCAAGGGTATAGGGTAAATTTCAGAATAGCCCTAATAGACCTCTTTCTGTTTTCTCGTTTCCATTTTTCACCCGAATGTTTATAATGTTCTTAGATATAAGATTTCTAAATTATTTATATATTGACGATTTTTTGGCATAGAGGTTAAGCATTAGATAACTTTAAGGAGGAACTAATGAATAAGTTTGTGCAAAATTATATACAAGATCACAAAGGAGATATCCTTCAGACCTGGGTTGACAAAATGAAAGAGAATGCAGATGAACGGGTAATCAACGTTGTATCTGATCAAGTATTTATTCGGACAAGCAATGAATTCATTGAGGTGCTTATTTCAAATATCACCGACTCCAATGAAGAATTTCGCTCTAAACTTGGGGAATTTGCTGAGAAGATTATCCGTCTTGGCTGGCCGCTCACCTTTGTGAATGAAGGGATGAAGTTATTTAATATCGTGGTGACTGAAGGTATGGTGGAAGAAGGCATCATGACGAAGGAGAACCAGCTGGAAATCGTCTTGGATTTTGATGAGTGGATCACTCCTTTAAATAATGAAATCATCAATGTCTATACATCCACTTGGGAAAGGACAGTTTCCCTTCAGCGTATAGCCCTCCAGGAACTCTCTGCGCCTCTTATTCCCGTTTTTGATGGAATTACGGTTATGCCTCTTATTGGAACGATTGATACAGAGCGAGCGAAGCAAATTATGGAGAACCTGTTGAGCGGGGCAGTGAGGCATCGCTCAGAGGTCGTGCTGATTGATATTACTGGTGTACCTGTTGTAGATACAATGGTTGCTCATCACATCATACAAGCGGCTGAAGCGGTGCGCTTAATCGGAGCAAAGTGCATGCTGGTTGGCATTCGTCCGGAAATTGCACAAACAATTGTCAACTTAGGCATTAACCTAGATGAGATTATAACCAAAAATACACTGAAAAAGGGTGTAGAAGCTGCCCTCCAAATTACAAATAGAAAAATTATAGAGATTACGGAGGAGTGAAAATGAGGATTCCAATATTGAAATTGCATGATTGTTTGCTAATCTCAATTCAATGGGAGTTAGATGATGCGACCGCCCTCCAATTCCAAGAAGATTTATTACATAAAATTCATGAAACGAATGCGAATGGGGTCGTAATTGACCTGACTTCGATTGAGATAATTGATTCATTCATCGCAAAGGTTCTGGGTGATGTAATTAATATGTCTAAGCTGATGGGCGCTAAAGTAGTGATTACAGGTATACAGCCGGCCGTAGCCATTACACTGGTCGAGCTTGGTATCACGTTATCTGATGTCATGACAGCTATAGACCTTGAAAAAGGATTGGAGAAATTACAAAAGGAACTGGGGGACTAGCATGATGAGTACCCAATCCTACGTAAAAATATTAAATGAGTGGGATATTGTTGCTGCCCGGCAAGTAGGGAGAAATGTGGCCAAGGAGTTAGGTTTTGGCACAGTGGACCAGGCGAGAATCACCACGACAATTAGTGAATTGGCGAGGAATATCTATTTATATGCAGGTCAAGGCGAGATTTGTATTGAGAAGCTTTGGGATAACGGCAGAACGGGCTTGCGTATTATTGCAGAGGATAAAGGCCCCGGTATTAGTGATATCAGGAGAGTGATGGAGGATGGCTACACCACTTCAGGCGGACTTGGGGCAGGATTGCCTGGGGTAAAGCGCTTGATGGATGAATTTGATATTGACTCAGAGGTTGGAGTTGGGACAAAGATTACGACAATTAAATGGATTCGATAGGGGGAAGATGCGTGACGAAAAGAGAGTATTTGGAAAAAGATTATCGGGATGCTCTCTCGAAGTACTTAGCAGAGCAAACAGAACAAGCCTTGTATTTAGGGCAAAAAATCAGCAAGTCAGCTATGGAAAGCGATATATCCCCTGAGGAGATTATCAGTATTCATCAGAACGCACTGAAACAAATCTTTCCTGAACTCTCGAAGGACGAGATGCATGCTCTTGATTTCCTGCTTGAGGTGATGCTTGAATACGGTGTTGCTTTTCGTGAACTACAAAGCCTTAGGCATCAGCAGCGTGAGCTGAAAAGCGAAATGGAAATAGCAACGAATGTTCAGCAAACCTTGCTTGGCACGAATATTCCTGTTATCGATAACCTTGATATTGGGGCAATCAGTGTACCGGCTAAACATATGAGCGGCGACTATTTTCACTTTGTGGAAGATGAACATAAACGAGTAGCGGTGGCCATTGCAGATATTATCGGCAAAGGGATCCCGGCAGCCTTGTGTATGTCCATGATCAAGTATGCGATGGATTCCCTGCCTGAGAACCGAACATCGCCGGCGAGCGTTCTTGAAAGCATCAATAGAGTCGTTGAGCAAAATGTGGACTCTAGTATGTTTATAACAATGTTTTATGGGTTATATGACCCTTCCAATCATATCTTTACATATGCTTCGGCAGGACATGAACCAGGATTTTTCTACGATTACCAGGAGAACGAATTTAAGGAGCTGACAGCGAGAGGCCTCTTGCTGGGAGTGGACAAGCGAACGATGTACAAACAATATGAACGCAAAATCGAAGTGGGTGATATGATCATCCTGCTTTCAGACGGCGTGACAGAATGCCGGACAAATGAAGGTTTTATTGAGCGGGATACATTGGTAGAGCTTATCCAAGACTCCATTCATCTCGATGCCCAGAGTATTGTTAATAATCTATATAAGAAGCTCGAAAAAATGCAGCATTTCCAATTGCGCGATGACTTTACCTTAATCATTATCCGGCGTAAGTTTTAGATTGGAGAAAAACGGGTATCTATAAGAACGCTAAAGACATATTTTTGAGGAGAGGGTCAATTTATGAATATATCTATCGATGTTCAAGATATAAACTCGGAAGTTCGTGTGTACGTGAAAGGTGAGATTGATGCTTATACAGCACCTCGTTTAAGAGAGAAGTTATACCCGCTCTCTGATAAAGACAAAGTCGTAATGGTTGTGGACTTGTCAGAAGTGTCCTATATGGACAGCACGGGACTGGGCGTATTTGTCGGCCTGTTTAAGAATGTACGGGCACATAATGGTGACTTCAAGATCATTGGGTTATCAGAGCGTTTGCATAGACTGTTTGAGATCACAGGACTTGCAGATATTATCCATATAAAAAGCCATGCAGAGGGTGGAACACAATGAATGAGACATATGAATACATTGAAATGAAGTTACCTGCCAAACCAGAATTTATTGGAATTATGCGATTGACGCTGTCAGGCATCGCCAGTCGGATGGGTTTTTCCTATGATAGTATAGAAGATTTAAAGATTGCGACGAGTGAAGCTTGCACAAATGCTGTCCAGCATGCGTATAAAGGCAAGAATGAAGGGGAAGTCGTCATCGGCTTTGGTCTTTATGAGGACCGCCTGGAGGTTATGGTCGTAGATAATGGGCAGAGCTGCAACTTTGAAGAAGTAAGACAAGGATTGGGCCCGTATGAAAGAGACCAGTCGGTGGAATTTCTTAGAGAAGGAGGATTGGGTCTATATCTGATTGAGACGCTCATGGATGAAGTTAAGATACATCAGAATGAGGGTGTGACAGTGTTCATGACGAAGTTTCTTGAGGGAGAGCAGGTGGAGAGTGATGCAGAGACAATCTCAAACTAACGAAGAAGCTAGAGCTCAAGCTAAGGAACAAGTCACTCAATGGATTAAGGCATACCAGGAAAATGGCGACCAGGAAGCACAAAACCAGTTAGTCCTTCATTACCAAGGCTTGGTTGAGACGATTGCGAGGAAATATTCCAAAGGCAAGTCTTATCACGAAGATATTATCCAGGTAGGCATGATTGGGCTGCTCGGTGCTATTCGCCGTTACGATGATTCCTTTGGCAAAAGTTTCGAGGCATTTGCTGTCCCTACAATAATAGGGGAAATCAAGCGGTTTCTCCGTGATAAGACGTGGAGCGTTCATGTGCCGCGTCGAATTAAAGAACTTGGTCCGAAGATTAAGACAACGGTAGAAGAGTTAACCTCAAGTTTGCACCGTTCACCAAAGATAGAAGAAATTGCGAGATATTTAGATGTTTCAGAAGAAGAAGTGCTAGAGGCGATGGAGATGAGCAAAAGCTATCAAGCCTTGTCTGTTGATCATTCAATAGAAGCTGATTCAGATGGAGGCACCGTTACGCTGTTAGATATCTTCGGCAGTATAGATGAGGGATATGAAAAAGTAAATCAACGCTTGGTGCTTGAAAAGGTATTGCATGTTCTGAGTGACCGGGAGAAGAAAATCATCCAATACACATACCTTGAGAATCTAAGCCAAAAGGAAGCTGGGGATCGACTTGGTATCTCGCAAATGCACGTTTCACGTTTGCAGAGAAGAGCGATCAAGAAGCTCCAAGAAGCCATTAATGCGGAAAATTCGGAGTATATTCAGTGAAGCATGAAATCCTTCGGGATCATAAAGTTGAGGCGATTGCTGCCCAGTCATCTAAGGATGGCAAGGCCTTATGTGGGGATGATTACTTTTTCTTGGTAACAGAGGATTATTTCATTTGTGTATTGGCGGATGGGTTAGGTTCTGGTGAGTTTGCTCATGAATCCTCCCGAGCGGTGACAGATGTGGTCCGAGAGTCCCATGGGGAAGATATAGATTTATTGATGGATTTGTGCAATCAAGTTCTTCTTCAGAAAAGGGGAGCGGCTGTTGCTATCTTTAAGGTCTATTTCAAGGAAAAGAGATTCCGCTATAGCTGTGTAGGCAATATCCGATTTTATCTTTATCCGCCTAATGGGAAATTGGTTTATCCTCTCCCGGTAACAGGCTATATGTCTGGTCGGAAGCAGCGCTTTCATACACAGGAATTCTCCTATGTCCCTAATTCCAGATTCTTAATCCATTCAGACGGATTTGAGATGAGAGGCACAAAGGATTTCTTTGGCCTATCGAGCTCGCTTGAAGTTTCGGCTAATCAGCTAGAACATGCGAATTCTGCTGCTTCAGATGATATAACATTTATATTTGGAAGTCTCCTGGTATGAATCAAGAGGCTTCTTTTTTTATGCAGCGACTCGCCTTATTTTTCCAAAATGAGGAGTGTGGTACTATTAAGAGAAAGAAACAACAGAAAGGTTGGATTGCATGAAATCCAGGGAGGAGCTAATACGTCTTATTGCTGCTCAGGCTTCAGTTCAAGTGGGTCAGGTTGCAAATGTGCTGACGCTTTTAGAAGAGGGAAATACTATTCCCTTCATCGCTCGTTATCGTAAGGAAATGAC
>CAJGCH010000081.1 GCA_904501845.1 uncultured Bacillaceae bacterium
TAGAGAGAGCTTGGGTTTGTCCGCGAGTAAACAGACCGGAGCCGTGTGTTCGCGGCAATAAGCCTACTTCAGATGAAAGCGGACGAATCTCTTCCGGATTTCTTCCGTCAGGACGAACCTTCTCTTCCGTAATTAAACGGCGAACTTCATCTTTTACTAATTTGCTAAGGATTTCTTTTACTTGCTTAAGCGTATCCTCATCAGCTTCTCTTTCTTCAAATACAGCAAGAACCTTCTCTTTTACAGCAGAGATGGCATCCTCACGTGCATGCTTCTCCTGAACCTGCACGGCTGCATTCATTTCATCCAGGCACATGCCCTTGATTTCGTCAATCAGCGCTTGGTCTAGCTCATAAAGGACAATCTCGCGCTTTTCTTTTCCGACTGCTTCAACGATTTCTTGCTGGAATTTAATCAATTTCTTGATTTCCTCATGTCCAAACATAATCGCTTCAAGCATTGTTTCTTCCGGCACTTCATCTGCACCGGCTTCAACCATATTGATCGCGTCCATCGTGCCGGCAACCGTTAAGTGGATATCACTCTTATCAAGCTGCTCAATCGTCGGATTAATAACAAATTCACCGTTAACCCGGCCGACGATAACTCCTGCAATAGGACCTTCAAAAGGAATGTCGGATACACATAAAGCAAGAGAAGAACCAAACATGGCTGCCATCTCAGTCGGGCAGTCTTGATCAACCGATAAGACCATGCTGACTACTTGAACGTCATTTCTGAATCCATCCGCGAAAAGCGGGCGAATTGGACGGTCAATCAAGCGGCTTGTTAATACAGCCTTCTCGCTCGGTCTTCCCTCTCTCTTAATAAATCCTCCAGGGATTTTACCTACTGCATACAATTTCTCTTCATAACTTACTGTTAATGGGAAGAAATCAAGGTTCTTCGGTTCTTTTGATGCAACTGCTGTGCTCAATACTGCCGAGTCGCCATAACGAATTAAGGCAGCGCCATTAGCCTGCTTTGCTAATTGGCCAACTTCAACCGTCAATGGACGGCCTGCCCAATCTAAAGAAAATGTGCGTTTCGTTTGCTCCATTTCTTCAAAACTCCTCTCTACTGCGTTAACTTGCATAATTTATCCTAATATCTTGTCCTTGACAGACAAAAGTGGGATTTAAACACCAAATTACTATTAGTATACTCCATTGTTGCCCAGTTTAAAAAGCCAAACTGTCCACAAAGCGGGCCATTACCCTCTATGTATAACAAAAAAGCGGGATAAATCCCGCTTTTTCTGAGTAGATTATCGACGTAAACCAAGCTTGTTGATTAGTTCGCGATAACGAGTAACATCTTTGTTACGCAAATAAGTAAGTAAGTTACGACGTTTACCTACCATTTTCAAAAGGCCACGACGAGAGTGGTGATCTTTCTTGTGCATGCGTAAGTGTTCATTCAAAGTGTTGATTTGTTCAGTAAGGACAGCGATCTGAACTTCTGGAGACCCAGTGTCGCTCTCATGAGTTTTGTACTCATTGATGATCTGATTTTTACGCTCTTGCGTTAATGCCATCCTAATTCACCTCCTAATTTTTCAATCCCCTGTTCCTGAGCAGGCGTTGGTGATGCGCACAGCCAAGGAAAGGTTCATTTGATACGTTTATTAGAATACTACTATCTGAGTAAAAAAGCAAGTATCTAGAAGTTTTCAAAATATTTTATCGCAAAATTTTTATCTTGCTCCAGCTGCGCAACCAGCGCTTTTAGGCCATCAAACTTCTTCTCATCACGGATTCGCGTATCCCATTCAATACAGATGTTTTCTCCGTATATATTATCCTCAAAATCTAATAAGTGGACCTCAACCGTCGGTTTCTCCTCTTTTTTGGAATGAAAGGTCGGCTTATAGCCCACATTACAAATTCCGTTATGCCAAACGCCTTTGACCAGCATGCGCACACAATAGACGCCGACACCCGGCAAATAATAATCAGGTCCTACTTCCACGTTTGCCGTCGGAAAACCGAGCAAACGCCCCCTCTTTTCACCATCCACTACTTGCCCTTTCACGGTGAATCGTCTTCCAAGCAGCCGTGCGGTCTCTTCCATATTGCCGCTGAGCAGCTCCTTGCGTATTCTCGTAGAGCTGATTTTCTCAGTGTCCAGCTCTTGTTTAGAAACAATTGTTTGTGTTAGTTTCCCCTGAGAATAAGCTGGCAGCTGCTCCATCGTCCCTTTGCCGCGGTGGCCGTATGTGTAGTCAAATCCTGCCACAATATGCCTTGCATTTAAGGAGATTAAATAGTTCTCGACAAAGGTTTCAGGGCTCAGACTCGCGAACTCCTTCGTGAAATGCACGATAAATAAATAATCAATACCCATTTGCTCGATGAGTGCAACTTTTTCATCCATGGGCGTTAGCTGTCTGACATGCTTGACTTCCTTATTCAAAATGACGGAAGGATGAGGGTCAAATGTCATGACAGCGGTATGCAATCCTTTTTCCTTTCCCGCTTCTATAGCCGTTTGTATGACTTGCTGGTGTCCGTGGTGGACGCCGTCAAAATAGCCAAGGGCAATGGCCAAGGGAGGAAATTCATCCCCCCTGTAAGCATGGGGATGATGAATCTTGATTATTTCCATAATGATTCCCCTTTTATCTAGTCTTCACAAATAGTTTACTATACATTTGGAATAACTTTAACAGGTTTGCATAAGCCTTTCTTCTCCGGATGATGCTGGTAAACAGCCAAGAGTTTTTCCTGTTCATCTAAAACGGCAAAAGGGCTTTGTACTCCCTCAGCCAGAAGGTCCCGAGCGGTCAGGACCGCTCCGTTTCGCACCCTGGAAGCGATGGTCTGAGACACAGTAATCCTTGGCAAGTCCACTATTCCTTCTTCAATAGGCCTCAAAACGGCTTGAACCTCTCCGCTAGCGGCAAGCTCTGTCAATTCCTCCAGGCTTATGGCATCCTTAAGCATGAAACGGGCCGATCTTGAGCGCACTAATTTAGACATATGCGCCGGAAAGCCTAATTGCTCCCCAATCATGCATGATAATGTCCTTATATAGGTTCCTTTTCCACAAGCAACCCGGAATTTGAACGAAATTGATTCACCTTCGAAGATATCACGGTCATCCAAAAGTTCAATCTCATAGATTTGAACCTTTCTTGAGGGAATCTCTACTTCCTGGCCTTTAAGGGCATACTCATACAGACGTTTTCCATTCACCTTCACAGCTGAATAAATAGGCGGCGTTTGCATGATCTCCCCTGTAAGGGACTGGAGCACTTGCACTATTTCTTCACGCATGATCGCCCGGTCTACTTTCTTCTCACTGACGGTTTCGCCTGATGCATCCTCTGTTGTCGTAGACCACCCAAGCGTCACTTCTCCTATGTATTCCTTACCGGCATCTGTAATATATTCTGCTACCCGAGTTGCTTTGCCGAGGCAAATTGGCAAGACACCTGTCACATCAGGGTCAAGTGTGCCCGTATGTCCGACCTTCTTCATCCTCAGGATCTTCCTCACCTTAATGATGCAGTCATGGGAGGTCGCTCCAGCAGGCTTATTCAGGATTAGTATTCCATTTAATTCATTCACTTCATCACATCATTTCACAAAAAATTTCGCACACAGAGAAAAGGGATAGACAAAATTGTCTATCCTACTTTTCCTCATTCTTCTCTTCTTTATGAATTTGGTGGAGAAGGCTTTCAATTCGATTACCATAATCGATGGATTCGTCAAATTCAAAAAACAATTCCGGTGTCTTGCGCAGACGAATTCGTTGTCCCAGCTCAGACCGGATGAATCCTTTTGCTTTCTCTAACCCTTTTAGCGTATCTTCTCTCTTCTGGGCGTCTCCCAAAACAGAGATATACACCTTTGCTTGCTGAAGGTCACCAGTTACTTCCACATCTGTGACAGTGACAAATCCTACCCTTGGGTCTTTTAGTTTACGACCGAGGATATCACTAAGCTCTTTCTTCATTTGTTCCCCAACACGGGTTGATCTAAGGCTCATTTTCTCACCTCTTTAAAACCATTCTATTGATGTAACCGTTCGTTCGATTTCAGGGAAAGAATCCAAATAAGCAATAGCTCTTTGCAATTCCCTCTCCGATGAGACCTTAGAGGAAGAGACAACGACGATGGCAATCACCGTTCGCTGCCATGTATCCTGAAAGTCCACTTCTGCGACAGAAGCATTGAATTTCTGTTTCAAACGGGTGATGACTCTTTGCAGAACTGCTCTCTTTTCCTTTAATGAATGCACATCAGGAATCAGACATTCACATTCTGCAGCGCCAATCATGCTCGTTTAATTTCCTCCATTACATATGCTTCAATTATGTCGCCTTCTTTCATGTCATTGAAGTTTTTAATAGTGATACCACATTCATATCCCTGTGAAACTTCCTTCACATCGTCCTTAAAGCGCTTGAGCGTATCTAGCTCACCTTCAAAGATGACAATACCTTCACGAATGAGGCGAATCCCGCTGTTACGGGTAATTTTGCCGTCTGTCACATAGCTTCCGGCAATCGTTCCAACTTTAGAAATCTTAATTGTTTGGCGAACTTCTGCTTGGCCGATAACTTTTTCTTCAAATTCCGGATCAAGCATCCCTTTCATCGCCGCTTCGATTTCTTCAATCGCTTTATAAATAATACGGTGCAAGCGCACATCCACTTTCTCGGATTCTGCGGCACGTTTAGCATTTACATCAGGTCGTACGTTAAAGCCGATAACAATCGCATTGGATGCAGCTGCAAGGGTAATATCAGACTCCGTGATAGCACCTACGCCAGCATGGATGATTTTTACTTTCACGCCTTCTACTTCAATCTTTTGAAGGGAAGCAGCGACGGCCTCAACTGAACCTTGTACGTCACCTTTTACGATAATATTAATTTCTTTTACTTCACCTTGTTTGAGCTGGTCAAACAGATTTTCAAGCGTCACACGGGAGCTTTCGTTCCGTGATGCAAGAATTTGTTTTTGCGCACGTGCTTCCCCGACTTGACGAGCAGTTTTCTCATCAGCGAACACAACAAAACGGTCGCCTGCTTGAGGCACTTCATTCAAACCAGTGATTTCAATCGGTGTAGATGGGCCAGCTTCCTTCACACGGCGGCCGAGATCGTTGACCATTGCACGTACTTTACCGAACGTATCACCGACAACGATTGGGTCCCCAATTCGAAGAGTACCATTTTGCACCAATAGAGTTGCCACAGAACCGCGGCCTTTATCAAGCTCTGCTTCAATGACCGTACCTATCGCTTTGCGGTTCGGATTTGCTTTATATTCATTTACCTCACTGACAAGTAAAATCATTTCAAGCAATTGATCAATTCCTTCGCCTTTTTTCGCAGACATCGGAACAAAGATAGTATCCCCGCCCCACTCTTCTGGAACTAGACCTTTTTCTACCAATTCTTGTTTTACGCGCTCAGGGTTTGCACCCTCTTTATCCATCTTGTTGACCGCAACGATAATTGGCACCTCAGCAGCTTTTGCATGGTTGATTGCTTCAATTGTTTGCGGCATGACACCGTCATCTGCTGCAACGACAATAATGGTGATATCTGTTACTTGAGCTCCGCGGGCACGCATTGTTGTAAACGCGGCATGTCCTGGTGTATCAAGGAAGGTGATTTTCTTGCCGTCTACTTCTACTTGGTAGGCACCAATATGCTGAGTAATACCGCCAGCTTCGCCTTCTGTTACCTTTGTATTACGGATAGCATCAAGCAAGGTCGTTTTACCATGGTCAACATGTCCCATGATTGTTACGACTGCCGGGCGTTCTACTGTGTTTTCTTCTGGATTTTCATCATCTGCGATAACCGCTTCAAGATCGGTAACGTCGACTTTGATAATTTCTTCTACTTCTACACCGTAATCTGCACAGATTAATTCAATCGCATCCTTATCCAACTCTTGGTTGATGGTTGCCATTACACCAAGCATGAATAATTTTTTGATGATTTCGCTCGGTTCACGGTAAATCTTTTTGCTCAGTTCAAGGACAGAAAGAGATTCCGTAAACGTAATTTTTTCAGGCAATTCACGTTCTTTCCTTGGTGTCGGCTGATACTGAGATTTATTTTGGTGGCGTTGGTTGCCACGTTTATTTTTGTTATTTCTATTATTTTTAAAGTTTCCTCTTCTTTGATTATCTTGCACGCTTTTTTTCCCTTCATTACCCTTAGTTGCTGGTTTATTCTTTGTATTTGTATTTTGAGTTGTATTCTGGCTGTTTCTTCCCCCAGATTGGGTTTGCTTTTGACCTTGTGCCGTATTGGCGGACGGCCTATTCGCTTGGCCTCCGCGATTAGGCTGCGGCTTATTCTGTTGCCCGTTCTGATTCACTCGGTTTTGGTTCTGGTGTTGACTGTTTCTAGTTGCAGTATTAGTTGAAGCTTGTGACTTAGCCGGAGCAGGATTGAATAATTTTTCAAGCCTTTCAACGGTATTATCCTCCAGGGCGGCCATATGATTGCTGACCTCAATCCCCATATCCTTCAATTTATTGATGACTACTTTACTAGATACATTGTTCTTCTTCGCATATTCATATACACGTACTTTACCCATTCCTTCACCCCCGAATTAGTTAATCGAGCAAGGATTTTAATTTCTGTGCAAATCCCTCATCTTGTATGGATACTACCACTCTCGCTTCTTTTCCAATCGCTTCCCCAAGGATGGAACGATTTTGAACCTTTCGAAGCGGCACTCCATAAAAATGACATTTGTCGGTGATTTTCTTTTCCGTATTAACAGAAGCATCCATGGATAATAAGACCAATTTCGCCCGATTTGAGCGAATTTCCTTTACAACCAATTCTTCCCCGGAAATAACTTTTCTCGCTCGATATGCGAGTCCCAAAAGGGACTTCCATTTATTTTCATTCATTATCGTCATTATTTCTCCTTGGCCGCCAGTTCCAATAGTTCATCATAAATGGAAGCAGGCACGTCGGCATCTAAATGATTAGACAGGCTGTTTTTCTTTTTGGCAGCGTTAATGGCTTCCTCAGAAAGGCTCAAGTATGCTCCTCGACCGGACTTCTTTCCGGTTGGGTCAATTGAAACCTCTCCTTCCTTGGAACGAACAATCCGGATCATTTCTTTCTTTGGCTTCATTTCACCGGTGCCGATACATTTCCTTAATGGTATCTTTTTACGGTTCACCACCATCACCTCACCAATACTTTTTACTCTTCACTATCATCATCGAGTCCAAACGTGAACCCGGTGAATTCCTCTTCTTCATTGTCCGGGACAACTGGATAGATGCCGGCTTCACGAGCATCGGTCTCACTCTTGATGTCTATTTTCCAGCCAGTCAGCTTAGCCGCAAGGCGGGCATTTTGACCGCGTTTACCGATTGCGAGTGATAGTTGATAGTCAGGGACGATGACTGTTGTAGCCTTTTCTTCTTCATTGACGATGACTTCAAGCACCTTGGACGGGCTAAGTGCATTCGCAACGAATACGACTGGGTCTTCGGACCACTTAACAATATCAATTTTCTCGCCTTTCAATTCATTGACAATCGCTTGAACCCGCTGTCCTTTTGGACCTACACATGCGCCCACCGGATCGACTTCCGGATTATCGGAATGCACGGAAATCTTGGAGCGGTCCCCGGCTTCGCGTGCGACGGATTTGATTTCAACCGTACCATCAAAAATTTCAGGCACTTCAAGCTCAAATAAACGCTTCAATAAGCCTGGGTGCGTGCGGGATACATAGATTTGCGGCCCTTTGGACGTTTTCTCAACCTTTGTTAAGAATACTTTGTACCGCTCATGCGGCTGGTAGTTTTCATTTGGCATTTGTTCATTCGCCGGAAGCAATGCTTCGGTTTTGCCAAGCGCCACATAAATATATTTAGAGTCACGACGTTGAACAATGCCCGTCATGATATCTTCTTCACGGTCGATGAATTCGTTATAAACGATTCCTCTCTCAGCCTCACGCACGCGCTGTGTAACAACCTGCTTAGCGGTTTGTGCGGCGATACGTCCAAAGTTCTTTGGCGTAACCTCAAGTTCGACCACGTCTTCAAGCTCGTAGTTTGGATTGATGCTTTTAGCTTCATCAAGGGAAATTTCAAGACGGGAATCAAAGACTTCATCCACAATTTCCTTTCGAGCAAACACTCTCATGGATCCATTCATCAGATTGAAATCCACGCGCACGTTTTGCGCTTGATTAAAGTTTCTTTTATAAGCTGATACAAGAGCAGCTTCAATCGCTTCTACGAGTACATCTCTTGAGATGCCTTTTTCCTTTTCTAAAATGGTCAGTGCATCGAGTAATTCATTACTCATTTTACTAATCCCCTCCTAAAATCTACACCTTATGAAAAGCTGACAGCAAGCCTTGCCTTCGCAATCTTATCATAGGGAATCACAAGTTCTTTTTTACGTGTTTTAATTTTGATTTCAAGCGTGACATGAGAACCGTCAAAATCCTTCAGGATGCCTTCAAACTCTTTCTCATTGTCAATCGGCTCATATGTTTTAACATGGACATTTTTGCCGATTGCTTTTATATAATCCCGGTCTTTCTTTAGCGGGCGCTCAGCGCCTGGGGAAGAAACCTCCAGGAAATAATTATTGGAAATAGGGTCCTTTTCATCAAGCTGTTCACTCAGCTTCTCAGAAACAAGGCCGCATTCCTCAATATCCACGCCTCCGTCCTTATCGATATATACTCTAAGGAACCAGTTTCTGCCCTCTTTCACATATTCCACTTCCACGAGCTCGAGGTCTAATTCTTCAAGGATTGGGGCAGCCATTTCCTCGACGATCTCAGTTACTTTCTTGCTCATACCTTCACTCCTTTACGGCTATGTATGCGACTCTAATATCATCCTAATACAAACGAAAGAGTGGGTTTCCCCACTCTTTAGCACATACGTATCAGCAGTAATTCTTACTTGAATATAACATAAAGTTATCGAATTTGCAAATAACCGTGCCTTTCCTAGAACAAGGATAGCTGGTTTTGATCCGGCATATTTTCAAGGCATCCATGGTTATCCAAGTATTCCAAGATAGTTTTGGATATCTTGCCTCTTTGCTGTAAATCTTCCTTGGATAAGAATTCGCCCTTTTCTCTAGCTTTCACAATATTATAGGCAGCATTCGTTCCAAGTCCTGGTATTGAATTAAATGGCGGAATCAATGTGTTGCCATCAATAATAAATTCGGTTGCACTGGAGCGGTACAGGTCTACCTTCTGGAAGCTAAATCCGCGTTCACACATTTCCAAGGCCAGCTCAAGCACCGTCATAAGGTTTTTCTCCTTTGTGCTTGCATCAAGGCCCTTTTGATTGATTTCATCAATGCGGGAGCGGATCATTTGCGACCCCTTCACCATGGCATCGATATCAAAATCCTCTGCCCTTACGGTAAAGTATGCCGCATAATAAAGAAGCGGATGATGGACTTTGAAATAGGCAATCCGAACGGCCATAAGAACGTAAGCCGCGGCATGGGCTTTCGGGAACATGTACTTGATTTTCTTACAAGACCCGATATACCAGGACGGCACTTTATTCTTCAGCATCTCTTCTTCCATATCCTCGGTCAATCCCTTACCCTTACGGACAGACTCCATGATTTTGAAGGCAAGTGACGGCTCGAGACCTTGATAGATCAGGTAGACCATGATGTCATCACGACAGCCGATTACTTCGCTCAGATTACAAATATTCTCCTGGATCAATTCCTGTGCATTCCCAAGCCATACGTCTGTTCCATGGGAAAGTCCTGAAATTTGCACGAGCTCAGCAAATGTTGTCGGTTTCGTATCCTCAAGCATCTGACGAACAAACCTTGTTCCAAATTCCGGTACGCCGAGCGTTCCTGTCTTACAGTTGATTTGTTCTTCTGTGACACCGAGCACTTCCGGTGAGCTGAAAATTTTCATGACCTCCGGATCATCAGTCGGGATAGTCTTTGGATCAATCCCGCTTAAATCCTGGAGCATGCGGATAACTGTCGGGTCATCGTGCCCGAGAATATCCAGCTTCAAAATATTATCGTGAATGGAGTGGAAATCAAAGTGTGTCGTTCTCCACTCGGAGCCGCTATCATCTGCAGGATATTGGATAGGTGTGAAATCATAAATATCCATATAATCAGGCACAACGATAATCCCGCCCGGGTGCTGGCCAGTAGTTCGTTTAACCCCAGTACAGCCGCTGACCAAACGGTCGGCCTCAGCTGAACGGAGATGCAGGTTATTGTCATTAGCGTAGCCGCGAACATATCCATAAGCAGTCTTCTCCGCGACCGTGCCAATTGTTCCTGCACGATAAACATAGTCCTCCCCGAATAATACTTTCGTATAGTTATGGGCATGCGGCTGGTATTCTCCAGAGAAGTTCAAATCGATATCCGGGACCTTGTCCCCCTTGAACCCAAGGAAGGTCTCAAACGGGATATCATGCCCATCCTTAATGAACGGAACATGGCAATCCGGACACTCCTTATCAGGAAGGTCAAATCCAGAACCGACGGAACCATCATTAAAGAATTCCGACTGCTTGCATTTCGGGCATACATAATGCGGAGGAAGCGGGTTAACCTCCGTGATTTCCGTCATCGTTGCAACGAATGAGGAACCGACGGAACCACGCGAGCCAACGAGATATCCATCATCGAGCGACTTCTTAACGAGCTTATGAGAGATCAAGTAAATAACGGCAAATCCGTGCCCGATAATACTCTTCAGTTCCTTCTCAAGTCTCGCTTCCACGATCTCAGGCAAATTCTCTCCGTAAATCATCCTTGCCCTTCCGTAGCTCATGGACCGGATTTCTTCATCGGCCCCTTCAATCTTCGGCGTATAAAGGTCATCCTTAATTGGCTTGATTTCCTCAATCATGTCCGCTACTTTATGCGTGTTATCCACAACAATTTCCTTCGCCTTTTCCTCCCCGAGGAAAAAGAAGGCATGA
>CAJGCH010000082.1 GCA_904501845.1 uncultured Bacillaceae bacterium
TCTATTTTTCCATCTGCTGTGCTGTTCATTAATTTAGGCGGCTCTTTTTTTATAGGACTCATGGCTGGAATTGGTTTAAACTCGGCATCACCAATGGGCAGGCTTATCTTAACCGGATCCTTAGGAGCCTTCACAACGTTCTCAACTTTTAGTGTTGAGACAGTAGAGCTATGGAGGGAGAGAAAGCAAAGAATTCTCATTCTTTATCTCATCTTATCCTTGCTGGGTTCGGTAATGTTTAGTGGTGCGGGATATTGGCTCGGGTATTTAGTAAGATGAAGGGCAGGCGTTTGGATAACGCCTGCTTTTTTAGTTTCAGGCTTGAAAGGGCTGCAGGCCGTCCTTTCCTCTGTAAAGATCAAATACGGTGATTTCCGGTCTGCAAAGAAGCCGGTATGGAACCCTGGTTGTCCCAAGTCCGCGGTTGACATAAAGGGAAAATCCTTCGCGTATCTCATATAATCCCTCCTGATACTCCTTTGCATGAGGCGGTGTAATTAACGGTCCGATTAAGGGGATTTGAACTTGTCCTCCATGGCTATGACCGCTCAATTGCAAATTGACAGGATGGGAAGCGGCAGCATTCGCATAATCAGGAGCGTGGGACAGGAGGAGGGTAAACAGATTCTCCGGCTTTCCTTGCAGCGCGCGAGCTATGTCAGGAAAGCCAAGGCTTGAATCATCCACTCCTGCGATAAGAATGCTGTCCCCGTCCTTGAGCAGAATATCTGAACTGTTTTTTAGTACTTTAAATCCGCATTTATCCATCACTTGTTCATAAAGCTCTGTGCCGTACCCACCATGGTCATGATTTCCATATACAGCGTACTTGCCGAGCGGAGCTGTCAATGAGCTTAAAATTTCATAGAAATCCGGGGTAATCTGATATTCTACAGGATTATCAAACAGGTCTCCTGTAAAGCAAATCAAATCTGCTTTAAAGGAACGTATGATATTTGTAGTCTTTTTTAGGCTGCTCAAGTCATATTGAAATCCAATATGTGTGTCATTAAATTGTACAATGCGGGTTTGATTGAATGAAGGAGGAATAAGAGGGTGTGAAAATTTGAAATGGCTGATGTCTACCCATTCGGGTTCAACCTCTTCCATATAGTATCTTCCTCCTGCCAATGAAGTGAGCAGGGTGATGCCATACAAAGCACTTTTTTTTAAGAAAGAACGTCTAGAGAGAGTTTTCATAGGATTTCCCTTTTCTTGAAAATTTCGTATAGGTTCTTTCCAATCCTATCATGTACAGCTTTCATTTGTTAAGCAATTAGGATGAATGGATGACTTTTTCTTAAGCTATGGTAAAAAGAGGGATTTTGAGGTAAACTATAATTATAAACCTATGATTTCCATTTGAAAGCGATCAATGAAATTTCCCCGAAGACTAATAGATGAGGATGTTGAGAAATGAATAAACGTAAGCAATATGAAATGCTGTATATTCCTTCAAGATTCGGGATGATTAAAGTATATATTTATGGTTTTAAACAGAATGGAAAGTCAGGCCGTGTGTTCATTGTGTTAAATGGTATCAAGGTTAATGGGAAAGGGATTCATAAGACGCAGACTTTGGTCAGCACATTATCAAAATTTAACGAGAAGATTAAAGCATAGATTACATGCAACGGGCGGGAAAACTAATCAGGTTTTTTCGCCCATTTTTTTGTTAGGTCTTAATCATAAGGTGACATTCAGAATAGAGATCAATTAATACATAGATAACAAGATGTGAAGCTTTTTCTCCGGAGAAGTGTAAGGTAATTATAATTGGGGAATAGCCTAATAATACGAAGAAAATTCCATGCAATAGCGATTAGGAGGATGAAGAATGAAACATCTTATGCGAATGTTACTGATGTCTATGGCTATACTCCTCGTCTTTCCTCTTTTGAATGTAAAAGCGGACAGGCAATTAAGCAAAGATGAGGCGTTTCGTATACTGCAGGATGCCTTTAATGCCCAAGTAGCCCTGAGTGAAAAGCCGAGAAGCATGGAAGAGATTGAAGGATCGCTGGAGCGTTATTTTACAGTTGACTATACGGAAGATTTTATTGAAATGAACGTGAAGGAGAGTATGGATGGGGAAGGATACCAGACATACGGAACAGACGCAGCATTGTATTATATCCCATTTTTTACATATGATGAAAGCACAAAGATTGGTTATGACAGCAAGCGTGAGCAGTGGTATGTGTATGAATGGTTTGATGAGTCCGTTGATGGACCTGTCAGCTATGAAGGACATTATGAAGCTGCAGGAATTAGCTTTGATGGTGATAGATGGGTCGTCGATGATTATCAGATTCGATTTGACCCGAATGATTTAAGTGCTGAGAGTGCAGAGCAGAATGAGAGGAATGTGGATGGCAGCGGGGAAGTGTCCAAAGAGGAAGATGGAATATGGAAAACAGTGCTAGGCTTTATTAAGGATACATCGCATGCCACCCTTGCTTTACTTGGATGGATTGCGGCAAAATAAGTGAAAGCCACTCTATTTATGGGTGGCTTTCATGCTGTCTAACCTAAAGCCTTGGTAATTCGCTCTTGATCAAATCCGATAATGACTTCTTCATTAATCACAAATGTGGGTGTTGAGAAGGAATCATATTTGTGAATAAGAGCATTTCTAGCTTTAGCATCCTTCTTGATATCGAGTAATGTATAGGGAATGTTATGTTCGTCGAAATAATTTTTGGCATAGGCGCATGGCGGACAGCCAGGCTGTGTAAAGAACAGGATTGGTTTCATATAATTACACCTTTCTTATTTAAATTAAATCTATATTATAGTAACATGGTTGTCTAACTGGACATATGAATTTGTCCGTCCAAAATATTCCGGTTGAAAAAATAATAGAGCGGAATTTTTATCCCCTTGTTTTTGTGTTAAAATGGGTAAGTCTCTTAAAAAGGGTAACAGAATGTCATAAATGGCAAAGAATAAGTAAAGACTTTTGGTGTACAATTGAGGATTATTCCTCTATCCTATATATGATGGAGACCAAGAGAAACAATTTGTTGCAAGTCACGAAAGGAGCATATATTAAATATGTCACGTTTACAAGGAATTCTTACACGATTAAAAAATTTACAAGAACAAGCGAAAGTATCTGATACAGCACAACGTGTTTTTGAAGTTGAAGGTCAGGTGAAATGCCAAGTCACATTTTTTGATAAGACAGAAACATTTGAATTGGAAATTTTCCAAGATAAAGGAAAGACTTTAAAGTATCAATTTGATAATATTGATATGATTGCAATTGAAATTTTTGAATTAATCTACAGCTGATTGGATTGAATGGATAAACATCATTAAAGATGCTGACATAAGTATCTTCACATCAGCCAAGAACGGCATCTATTGATGAGGATGACAAGAAAAAGGGGTTCTTTCCATGTTGGAAATACAAGAATTATATGGGTTTGAACTGGCTGTCAAAGATTTTATGATACCCTCTGAGCGCGTGGCTCATGTGCAGAAAGGGAATAACCTTGAACATGCGCTTCTCGTCCTGACGAGGAGCGGTTATACGGCCATCCCTGTTCTCGACCATACCTTTAAGCTTCAGGGGCTGATCAGTACACCGAAAATCATGGACGAGATTATGGGATTGGAACGGATTGAGTTTGAAAAGCTTGAAGAGATTAAGGTAGAAGATGTGATGAATGCCGATCTTCCGTGTCTTGATGTGAATGATGCGGTTGAGGAAGCGTTAGAGCTGCTAATCGACCATCCGTTTATTTGTGTAGTCGAGAATAAAGGCACCTTTGCCGGAATCCTCACTCGCAGACAAGTTTTGAAGCAAGTAAACCGATTGGTTAAGAAAATAAAATATAATTGATGAGGGGCCTCTTAGCAATAGGAGGCTTTTTTTCTTATCCTTATGAAGGAATGTAGGGGGAAAGGCTTTCTTGGATTCAGCGATTTGGATACAATGATTTTAAGGGGGGCTGTTGTTTGGAGACAATGAAGGTGAATAGAAAGAAAAGAAAAACCAATCGTCCGCTCGTCCTCATTTCTATTATCTTGGCGACATTTATGAGTGCCGTTGAGGGGACGATTGTTTCAACGGCACTGCCGGAGATTGTTGGTGAGCTGGGAGGATTCTCCTTGTATAGCTGGGTATTTTCTGCTTATTTGCTGATGAATACCGTTACAGTGCTTATATACGGAAAGCTGGCAGACTTATTTGGCAGGAAGCCTGTGCTGCTATTTGGCATAACAGTCTTTATGATAGGCTCCCTTTTGGCCGGGTTTGCCTGGTCCATGCAAAGTCTCATTATCTTTAGGCTCATTCAAGGCTTTGGTGCAGGAGCTGTAACGCCTATTGCCATGACGATTGTCGGAGATATTTATTCACGGGAAGAGCGGGCGAAGATTCAAGGTTATTTATCGAGCGTATGGGGAATCTCTGCTATTCTTGGCCCTGCTCTGGGCGGTTTTTTTGTCCAATATTCTACATGGAGCTGGATTTTCTGGATCAATATTCCGCTCGGTCTGCTTGCGGCAGGAGGATTGGTCTTCTTCTTCCGGGAGGAAATTAATCGGAAGAGGCATAAAATCGATTATCTTGGTGCTGCCCTGATTACAGGCTCTATCACACTCGCTATGTATGTATTTGTGGAAGGCGGAATCCGTTTTGATTGGTTGTCTCTCCAAAGCTTCATTTACATAGGGATTATTGCGATTCTGTTTTTCGTATTTGTTAAGCATGAGAATCGATTTGAGGAACCGGTCATGCCGTTTGCGGTTTGGAGAAACCGTCCCATCCTGGTTGCTAATTTGACCTCGCTTTTGACAGGGATGATCTTAATTGGTATTTCGAGTTATCTTCCTGCTTTTGTGCAGGGGGTGATGGGACTATCCCCGACTATTGCCGGATTTACCTTGACGGTTATGTCAATCGGCTGGCCGATTGCCTCTACAGCTTCCGGATACTTGCTCTTGAAGATTGGTTACCGCAACACATGTATGATTGGCGGTTTTTTCTTAGTGCTTGGCGGAGCCGTTTTCATGCTGCTTCCGCAATTTCCAAATCCGTTCCTTGCGGCAGTTGGGTCCTTTTTGACAGGGACTGGCATGGGGCTGACGAGCACAGCATTTATCGTCTCCATTCAGTCTACGGTCGAATGGCAGGACCGGGGGGTGGCCACAGCTGCTAATATGTTTATGAGGAATCTGGGTAATACGGTCGGTGCGGCAGTGCTTGGAGGGGTTTTGAACAATCGTCTGCAGGCCTATTTTGCCGGTCAAGAGCTAACCGGAGAGAATCTTAACCTCAACTCTGTGAACGAATTGCTTAGCGGGGAAGTCCGTTCCTCATTGGCGCCTGAGAGGTTGGCAGAGCTGCAGGGAGGACTGACAAATGCATTGGGATATGTATATACGGGTGTATTTATTCTTGGACTTTGTGCCTTTATCCTTATCCTGTTTATGCCAAAAAAAGATGTTAAAGACTCACAGAGTTAATATTTGCGGTTAACTAAGCATAAAAGGTAAAATAAACTGTGCGTTTCGATTAAGGATATAGAGCAGTGAGGGAACCGAATGGTTATAACGGATTTTGAATTATTGGACACATTGGCACAAGAGCTGAATTTGCGGAAGACGGCTGAGAGAATGTTTGTCTCCCAGCCTGCTTTATCTCAGCGGCTTCAATCGATTGAAAGGGAGTGGGGAACCCCGCTTTTTATTCGGTCTTCTAAAGGGATGATGCTTACGGAAGCAGGAGAGATTGTTGTTCAATATGCACGGGATTCACTAAAGCTCAAGAGCAGGGCGCGGGAGAAAGTGGATGCCCTGACTCACGATGTTCAAGGGACCTTGAAGATTGCGAGTGCCTCTATCGCGGGCCAGTACTGGCTTCCTTCTGTGCTGAAGAAGTACGTGACAGCATACCCTAATGTGAAAATCTCTCTTGTAACAGGATGGAGCAGCGAGATGATTGAGAACTTATACAGCGGGAATGCTCATATTGGTATTTTAAGAGGGAGTCCGGACTGGAGCGGCTATAAGAGGCTGTTGTTCAACGATCCATTGTATTTAGTCGATACGGAACTGAGTCAGCTGTCAGATGCAATGGATACCGATAAGCCTTTTATCTTGTTTAAGAGCGATTCGAACTACTACCGTGAAATTCAGAATTGGTGGATTCGTCATTACAGCATTCCGCCGACAAGAACCATCTTAGTCGACCAGATTGAGACATGTAAGCAAATGGTGATGAATGGAATAGGCTATGCCATTTTGCCGGGGATTTCTTTAAGAGAAGGAGAGGCCTCCTATTATAAGCTTCCTTTGTTTGACAAAGACGGGGAAGCAGTTGATCGGAAAACCTGGCTTGTCTGCAGTGAGGATTCTTTGAAGCTTAGGCAGGTAAAGGCTTTTGTGGACCTTGCGCAAAGTACTTTATCCACATAAACAGACTGCAGAGGAATACTTGTATTTCATATTTTTGTTTGATAAAGTTAAGAAAATTATGTATTTGGAGAGGGAGAATCAGGATGAATATGATGGACGCTAATGAGATTATTTCTTTTATCGGAAACAGCGTAAAGAAAACACCGGTAAAGGTCTACATAAAAGGACAATTGGAAGGTCTTGACTTTGGCAAGGATGCTTCTGTCTTTATTAATGGCAGCACAGGGGTCATCTTTGGTGAATGGTCTGTTATCCAGCCAGTGCTTGAGAACAATAAAGACAGGATTGAGGATTATGTGGTCGAAAATGACCGCCGCAACTCTGCATTGCCGCTTTTAGACTTAAAAGGCATCAATGCCCGCATAGAGCCAGGTGCAATCATTCGTGATCAAGTTCATATTGGCGATAATGCTGTAATCATGATGGGAGCTTCTATTAATATTGGCGCTAGCATCGGCGAAAAAACAATGATTGATATGAATGCTGTGCTTGGAGGACGTGCGACAGTCGGGAAGAATTGCCATATCGGTGCTGGATCTGTCTTGGCAGGAGTCATTGAACCGCCTTCAGCGAGCCCGGTTGTTATTGAGGACAATGTACTTGTCGGTGCCAATGCTGTCATTTTAGAAGGCGTGCGTGTCGGAGAAGGTGCTGTTGTAGCTGCTGGTGCCATTGTTGTAGAAGATGTGCCTCCGCATACTGTTGTAGCAGGTGTTCCAGCGAGAATCATCAAGCGCATCGATGAGGTTGAGAAATCAAAAATTGAAATCAAAGATGAGCTTCGTCAGCTCTAAGCATAAAGGCGCGGGAATAATTATTTCCGCGCCTGTTTTCACAAAAAAGCCGAGGTGAAGAATGAGTGGATAAGTTGATTAAGATTCGGAGAGATCTTCATCAAATACCGGAACTTGGGTTTCAGGAATTTAAGACACAGGCCTATTTACTTGATTACATTAAAAGCATGCCTCAAGAGAGACTGGAATGGGCCACCTGGAAAACGGGCCTCTTTGTTCGTGTCAAAGGAGAGAGGCCGAAGAGGACAATCGGCTATCGCGCTGATATTGACGGGCTTCCCATCAAAGAGGATACGGGCCTTCCCTATTCCTCTATCCATGAGGGAATGATGCATGCTTGCGGCCATGATTTCCACATGACGATTGCTCTTGGCGTATTAACTAACCTGATAGAGAACCCCATCGATGATCATGTGCTATTTATGTTTCAGCCTGCTGAAGAAGGTCCTGGGGGCGCTGCTGAAATGATTAAGACGGAAATCTTCGGAAAATGGAAGCCTGAAATGATATTTGGGCTCCATGTGGCGCCTGAATATCCCGTTGGAACGATAGCGACGAAGCCGGGCTTGCTTTTTGCGAATACATCTGAATTATTCATTGACTTCATTGGGAAAGGTGGTCATGCCGCCTATCCGCATTTAACAAATGATATGGTGGTAGCATCTTGCCAGTTTGTTAATCAGCTTCAAACGATTGTTTCTCGAAATATTGACCCGATGGATTCTGCTGTGGTCACCATCGGTAAGATTACCGGCGGGACCGTTCAGAATATTATTGCGGAGCATGCTCGAATTGAAGGAACAATCCGTACCTTGTCAGAGAAATCCATGGTTCTGATCAGAGACCGTATCATACAGATGGTTAAGGGAATGGAAATAGCCTTTAATTGTGAAATCAAAATTGACTTCGGCGCTTCATATTACCAAGTGTACAATACAGAGCAAGTGACAAAGGATTTCATGGCATTTGCCGAAGAGCATAAAGCAGCGACTCTATTAGAATGCAAGGAAGCTATGACAGGAGAGGATTTTGGATATATGATTAAGGACATTCCGGGATTTATGTTCTGGCTGGGTGTAGATTCTAATTATGGCCTTCATCATAGCAAAATCACCCCTGATGAGAAAGCGATTGAGTTTGCTGTAAACTTCATAAGCGATTATTTACATAAGGCTTGATGAAAATTTTCGCCCAAATAAGGCCAAGTCCATACAATTGGACTTGGCCTTTTCTAGATTTATTCAGCCGCTTGGGCCATTTCCTCTTGTCTAATCTCATCAATGGCTAGCTTGATTTGCTGGCGCAGAACACGCTCTACATATGCTTGCTGTCCATTAGTGGTTCTTGCGACGATACGGATGGTGAAATCGGAAATCCCAATCTCCTGGATGCCGAGGATATCAGGTCCAAGCACAATGTCTTCATTTTCCTCTGCCATCCTTCTGCAAATATCCTGGATGACCATGGTGATAAGCTCGAAATTATCTTCCGCACTTAATTTGATTTCCACCATGGCTCTCATGGTGCCCCGTGAATGATTACTTACTGTGGCAATCTGTCTATTAGGGATAAAGTGAAGGCTTCCGTCATAATCCCTTACTTGAAGAGTTTTAAGGCCAACGACTTCTACGGTTCCCTTGATCAGTCCGATCGTCACCTCATCACCGACATCGATTTGTCTTTCAAGGAGGATAAAGAAACCTGTAACGACATCACTGACAAGACCCTGGGCACCAAATCCGACTGCAAGCCCAACAATTCCTGCGCCGGCAAGGATGGCTGTCACCCTTATGTCAAACAATTCCAATATCGTGACAATCAATATGAACGAATAAATATAACTAATGATATTCTTTGTTAATGATTCAAGCGTTTTAGTGCGATTATCCGTTCCTTTGCTTTTTGCTTGAATACGGGAGAAAATGGTTTCGACAACCTTATTTGAGAAGATCTTCACTAATTTATAGATTAGATAAAAGAAGAGGACCCTTAATAATACCTCTCCTATATCAAAAAGCATTTGCTCCCATGGGAAGTCAGCCCATTTGAGTGCGGCGGACAGGTACAGATTCATTCTACCAATTCCTTTCTATTTGTTTGAAAAAGCATTCCATCTAATAGAATAAAGGAAGAAATGAATGAAAGACAATAGTTTCCTATAATAATAGTGGATTTTTATATTTGCTGAACTCTTTTTGTTGTGTGAATACATGATATATTCAAAATTTTGTCTATCCATAAAGATATTTCTTCTGTATTATTTAAATTAGGCAATTTTGTCACGATTTATCCATATGATTCATTGGGTTAAAAACTATATAATGGGCAGATGGAGAAAACATTTCTGAAAGAAGAGGCAAACAGTCATGAGTGTTGAACTTGTCATATTAACCATATTATGGTGCTACTTATATATCTATATCATTATTGCCTCCATAGAATTTGGAGTAGGTTTTTTCGCTTATTATGACAGATATGTCAGCAAAAAGCCGAGTATACATAAACTTGACAGTGCTTATGATCCGCGTCTTTGGCCAATTACAATCGTCTTTTTCGCCGTATTTGTTATTGGGTTGCTGGAATTCTTTCCAGATACCCTTGAATATTTCGGCAGGGCGTTGATCATCCCGGGACTCGTCGTTCTGCTATTAGTTTTCATTCGTTTCCTGGCACACTTCTTATATAAGAAAGAAAAGAATGCTTGGAGCTTTTTGTTTATATATGGGTCGACCGGCTTGCTCATCCCGGCAGCGCTTTCGATTGGGCTGACAATCTCTGAAGGCGGGTTCATTCGCCGTAATGGGGGAGAGGTTGAATTGTTAACCTGGAAGCTGTTCCTGAGCCCATATTCTTGGAGCGTTGTATTCCTTGCCGCCGTTAGTGTTTTGTACATCAGTGCCTCGTTTTTATATTTCTATAAACAAAGAATGGGAGATGAGGCGGCCAGTGAAACGGCAAGGGGGTATGCTTTATTTTGGAGTGTGCCGACCATTATTGCCTCTATCCTTATCATTATCTCGCTAAGAGGCCACAATATACGGCATTTTGAGAGCGGTTTGGATTTGTGGTGGTTGTTTGCACTATCATTGTTTTTTTACTTCGGGGCTATTTATTTGATTTATAAGAAGAAGCGGCAGGGACTTGCTTTTTCATTCGTATTGCTGCAGTTCTTTACAGCTTTTTTTGGATATGGGGCATCCCACCTTCCTTATATCCTCGATCCGTTTATAACCGTTCAGTCCTTTAAGGGGGATGGGGTATGGCTATCGCTCGCTGCACTCCTCATAGTAGGTGTATTCCTGATTGTTCCATTTGCGCGTTTGATTAAAAAGTTATTGATTGGTAAGGGGAATAATGAAAATAAAAAAGCGCAAGACACCTTTTGAGAAGGGTCTTGCGCTTTTTCGTATTGATTATACTTCCATGATAATTGGAAGTATCATCGGACGGCGTTTTGTACGCTCATATAGGAATGGCCCCAGTGTATCAGTCACTTGATTTTTAATCTCAGACCATTGCGTGGTTTTCTTGGCCATTGTTTTGTTCAGATGCTGTGTAATTAAGTTTTGGGCATCATTGATCAAGTCGCCGGATTCTCTCATATAAACAAATCCTCTTGAGATGATATCCGGTCCAGCTGCAATCTTGAA
>CAJGCH010000083.1 GCA_904501845.1 uncultured Bacillaceae bacterium
ACATGTGCTTATCCAGGTCATTAAAAAATATGCTCTCTTTTCTTACTCCTCGATTGGTGATATGGTAGGTTGCTCCGTTTACCCATAATCGTTGCTTAGCCAATGGGTTTCCCTCCTTTCAACTATTTATTTCCTCCCCCCTATACTCATTCGCCTGCCCCTCCCCATTCTCCTCCCAAACAAAAAACTCCGGTGCCATGATTAAACGGCGCCGGAGTTTTCCAGTCTATTTCTTATGCATTTTAAATTCCAGGAACAGCTCGTTATAGTAGGCGAGCATTTGTTTTCCGAGGTTGTTGTAGACCTCGAGTCTTGATGTTAGTTCCTCGGATGGGTAGAAGCGTTCATCGCTTGAGACTTCTTCGCCTAGGATATCTAGAGCAGCGCTGTTTGGCGTGGAATAGCCAACATAGTCTGCGTTTTGGGCGGCGTTTTCCGGGTCAAGCATGAAGTTGATGAATTGGTGTGCTCCGTCTATGTTCTTCGCTGTTTTTGGGATGACCATGTTGTCGAACCAGAGGTTTGAGCCTTCTTTTGGTACGACGTAGTCGATGTTTTCGTTTTCCCACATGATGTCGGCAGCATCGCCTGACCAGACGAGACCGACAGCTGCTTCTTCTTGAGCGAGGAGCATTTTGATTTCGTCCCCGACGATTGCTTTGATATTTGGTGTCAGGGTATCAAGTTTGTTTTTAGCCTCGACTAGATGGTCTTTATTTGTGTCATTAAGTGAGTAATGCAGGCTGTTTAGGCCCATTCCCATGACTTCACGGGCACCGTCGACGAGGAGGATCTGGTTTTCCAGTTCCTTGCTCCATAGATCGTTCCAGCTTGTGAATTTCATGTCAGGGAGCATTTTTGTATTATAGGCGATACCGACTGTTCCCCAGAAATAAGGAATGGAGTATTTGTTTCCCTTATCAAAGGATAGATCTAAGAATCGTGAATCGATGTGCTGAAGGTTAGGAATCTTAGCATGGTCGAGTTCATGAAGCAATCCGTCTTCCTTCATTTTGCTGATGGCATATTCAGATGGAACGGCTATATCATAGCTTGTTCCGCCTTGTTCGATTTTTGTCATCATCGCTTCATTGGAATCAAATGTTTGATAAATGACTTTGATGCCTGTTTCTTCTTCAAATTTATCGATTAAATCAGAGTCGATGTAATCGCCCCAGTTGTAAACAGTCAATGTATTGTCACCTGAGTATCCTTGGGCACTATTCAATCGGTTGATTAAATAAAGAAGGCCGAAGGATACAATCAGGATAATGATAAGCGAGCGGGTTAATTTATTCATTCTCTAACCCCCATTTTTTGTGGCCTTGCGCTGCGTTGGGTAATGAAGTAGTACCCAATGACCAATAGGATTGTGAACAGGAATAGCAATGTGCTCAAGGCATTAATGGTCAAGGAGATTCCTTGGCGTGCCATTGAGTAAATTTCTACCGATAAGGTACTGAAGCCATTGCCTGTTACGAAGAAGGTAACTGCGAAATCGTCAAGCGAGTATGTTAATGCCATGAAGAATCCGGCAAAGATGCCTGGTGTGATGAATGGCAGAATGACTTTCGTGAGTACGTTCCATTGGCTTGCCCCGAGGTCCCTGGCAGCATCGATTAAGGTTGGGCTCATTTCCTGAAGCTTCGGCAGCACCATGATGACGACAATCGGTACGCTGAAGGCAATATGCGATAGAAGTACGGAGACGAAGCCGAGCTTAATGCCAATAATCGTGAACATAATCAGGAAGGATGCACCGATGATGACATCCGGGCTGACGATGAGTATGTTGTTAAAGGATAACAGTGTATTCTTTGTTCTTCTTCTCTTCACTTCATGGATAGCCAATGCCCCAAACACGCCTAAAACCGTGGAAATCAAGGCGGATAATAAGGCAATGACTAATGTGTTTAATACAATGATAAGAAGCCGGGTATCGGCGAATACTTCTTTATACCAATCAAGTGTAAATCCATCAAAGTTATGCATCGTTCCGCCCGCATTAAAGGAGTAGAACATCAAATAGAAGATTGGTGCATAAAGGATGGCAAACACAAGAATCAAGTATAGGTTCGATAGTTTAAATTTCTTCTTCATTTCCCATCCCTCACTTTCTTCTGCCTGTCAGAATCATGATTAAGACCATGGCGATAATTAAGAACACGGCAATCGTTGCACCCATTCCCCAGTCCTGTGTAACAAGGAAATGCTGTTCAATCGCTGTACCAAGCGTGATGACGCGGTTTCCGGCGATAAGACGCGTAATCATGAAGAGTGATAAGGCTGGAATGAAGACCGCTTGTGCACCAGATTTAACCCCATCAATCGTCAGCGGAAGGACAACGCGACGGAAGGTCACCCATTTAGATGCGCCTAAGTCTCTTGCCGCATCGACATACGATTGGTTCATTTCCTCAAGCGAATTGTAGATTGGCAAGAGCATGAACGGGATAAAGATGTACGTCGCGACAAAAATAAAACTGAAATCCGTGAAAAGGATTTGTTTTGTCCCTATGCCAAGCACTTCGAGGAAGGCATTAGCAGCACCATACGTCCCAAAGATGCCAATGAACGCATACGCCTTTAGCAGCAAGTTTATCCACGTCGGTAAGATGATCAATAATAACCATAATTGCTTATGCTTTGTTTTAGTTAATAAATAGGCCGTCGGGTAGGCAATCAATAATGCGAGTGCCGTGACGATAAAGGCGTACCAGAACGAACTGAGTGTCATTCGCAGGTATACCGGTGTAAAGAACTTCGCGTAGTTCTCTAGTGTGAATCCTCCATCAAGCCCGATGAAGGAATAGTAAACAACTAGCAGGATTGGGAAGATAACGAATAACGCAATCCAGAGAGAGTATGGGATGAGATATAATGTTTTGGCTCTATTCTTCATGGCCGGCCTCATCATACGCTTCTAGGCGTTTATCGAATTCTTCTTCCGTTTCCCCCGGCAGCATGACATGGATTGCTTCCTCATCAAAATTCAAGCCAATCTCATCTCCCACAACGGCTTTTTTCGTGGAGTGGACAAGCCATTCATTACCCGCCTCATCAAAGCAGCAAATCTCATAGTGAACGCCGCGGAACAGCTGAGAATCAACACGTACTTGAAGCTTTCCATTCTCTCGAGATGTGATTTCCAAATCCTCTGGACGAATGACAACCTCAACTGTTTCATTTGGTCTGAAACCTTGGTCGACACAATCGAATTCTTTTTCGCCAAACTTCACTTTGAAGTCAGCAATCATCTGGCCCGGAACGATATTGGATTCACCGATGAAATCAGCGACGAAGCGGTTGACAGGCTCATCATAAATATCTGTCGGTGTCCCGCTTTGTTCAATGCGGCCTTTATTCAGGACGAAAATCTCATCACTCATCGCAAGCGCTTCTTCCTGGTCATGCGTAACAAAGATAAAGGTAATGCCCAGCCGGCGCTGCAATTCGCGCAGTTCATACTGCATTTCTGTACGAAGCTTCAGGTCTAGCGCGGATAATGGTTCATCTAAGAGGATGATTTCCGGCTCATTCACAATCGCACGAGCGATGGCAACACGCTGACGCTGACCGCCTGACATTCCCTTGATTTCGCGATTCTCATAGCCTGCTAAGTTAACGAAACGAAGGGCTTCCGTTACTTTTTTCGCGACCTCGTCACCTTTCATCTTTTTAATGCGAAGGCCAAAGGCGACGTTTTCAAATACATTCAAATGCGGAAATAAAGCATAATCCTGGAAGACTGTGTTCACTTGGCGTTCATTGGCTGGAACGTCATTGATCCGTTTCCCGTCAAAATAAATATTTCCTTCTGATGGCTGCATAAAGCCTGCAATCAAGCGCAGAATAGTTGTTTTACCGCAGCCGGATGGGCCAAGCAAAGTGTAGAATTTCCCGCGTTCAATCTCAAAGCTGACACTTTTTAAAACGGCTGGATCGTCATCATATTGCTTGGTGACGTTCTCAAAACGAATAATGGGTTGATTAGTCATGTTCATTACTCCTTCTATGGACTATTAATTAAAGATAAGACTCCGTCGCTACAAGCAATAATTCGCTCTCTCCAGCATAATCATTTATGATTTGATGATCTTCTGTCGCGCTGAAATAGATTGCTTCCCCAGCCTTGGCATAGTATTCTTTCTTGCCCAGAGTTATCATGATTCTTCCTTTTAATACATACGCAAATGTTTCTGATAGGGATGGTTCAAATTTCTTGAACTCGCCCTTTTCCTGTAAAGTCAAAAGGATGGGCTCCATTTCCTTTTCGTTCGATTCGGGGACAAGCCATTGAATCTGATAGCCGCGTTCTTCATCGACAAAATCAGTGGTGTCTCCTTCCCCATAGACGACCTTTTGGATTCTTTCCTCTTCATCAAAGAATTGCTTTGGCGTGCAGCCAAGAACCTCTAAGATGTCAAAGAAGGTTTCAATCGAAGGGGAACTTAGTCCGCGCTCTAGCTGTGATATATAGCCTTTGCTTAAATCGGTTCTCTCACCCAACTCTTCTTGTGTGAGCCCTTTTTTTAATCGTAGGTTTTTAATCTTGCTTCCAATCGCTTGTAACATTCTATTACCTCAAATCGGTTTATTATTAGTAAACCTTTGATAGAGAAAGTTTATTGTCACCAAACTTTTAGTTTACTTTAGACCTTGAATATTATACATGATTATTGGTAAAGTACAACAATTTATTCTTGAAAATTATATGTTTTAATTTTCAGTAAACATAAGCTGCCTGATCAATAAATCAACCAATAAAAAAAGCGCTCTCCAGCGCTTTTCTCATTGACGTCTTCCATATAGGCGGATAGCATCACTCATATACTCAGCGAAACCATCCCTGATTTGATCAAGATTGTTCTTGAACCGCTCATCCGCTGTGTACATCTCACCGAGTCCGCGGAAGATCTCTATTGTGCACTCATAATGGTAGCGAGTGATGTGCATGCGCCATTCATGGATGAGCTCCTGCACGGTCTTCTCTTCAGGATTCAAATCCATAACAGCTGCAATTTTCTTGAATATCTCTATTCTCTCTTGTTCTATAATGGAGAAATCATTATCTTTATAGGATTTCCGTTTTTCCTCAAATTGTTCATACGCTTTTGTTTGACCGTACTTCTCCTTTACCTCCTGCTCATATTGTTTTTGGAATTCATCTAGCTTGCTCCTATCAAATGGTTGCAGGCGTTTGTTTGAGTCCATCTTTTTTCCTCCTTTAATCGCTTCAATTGATTCGTCGACGGATTGGATAATACGGCTTAAGCGGTCGCGCTTTTCAACAAGGACTCTTCTGTGCATATGCAAAGCTTCCGTCTCATTAAAGTAAGGGTCATCAAGGATTCTCTTGATTTCACTGAGGGGAAATTCCAGCTCTTTTAAGAAGAGGATTTGCTGCAGGCGCACAATCGATCCATCATCATATAGGCGGTACCCATTATCTTCTGAACGTCTGGGTTTCAACAGGCCAATCTGGTCATAGTAGTGCAAGGTTCGAATACTGATACCGGACATATCGGCCAATTCCTTGATTCTATACAATCTTGTGTCGCCTCCCTTTCTTCCATCATAGGGGCTGACGCTGCGTCAAGGTCAATATTTTGTTTAATGAGGTTTAGCAGGGGAATAGTTTTATGGATAAATGAACAAAGGAGGAATCATAATGGAGGAAAATATGTATCAAGAATGCATCGATGCTTCCCTTGCCTGCATGGATGCATGCAATATGTGCTTTGATGCCTGTCTAAAGGAAGAAGATGTGAAAATGATGAGTGAGTGCATCCGACTTGACCGTGAATGTGCCGACATTTGTGCCTTTGCGGCGAAGTCTATGCAATCCAACAGCCCTTTCGCAAAGGAAATTTGTATGCTTTGCGCTGATATTTGCAAGGCTTGCGGACAGGAATGCAAGAAGCATGATATGGAGCACTGTCAGGTCTGCGCTGAAGCATGCTTCACCTGTGCAGATGTATGCAAGAGAATGGCTGCATAAGAAAATACCCAAAACCCTCTGCGTCCGTATCAAGCTCGGATGCAGAGGGTTATTTAAGTGGAATGCACGATTCTCCCCCTGTGCTCATTACTGTAAAAATGCAAAGATTGTTTCATATGAAACAATTTGTCGGAATTCCTTGCGCCTTCTCTTGCATAAAAACGCCTAGGTACAACCATATTAATACATAAATGAACAGCTACTAGCTGAAAAATCCTGCCTTTCGGCAAAACAAGAAAGAGGCGACATCTATGTATTATTACAAAGAGGAATTAATCAATATCATCAAGCCTGATAAGCCTGATCCTGCTGCTGCGAAAGTTCTTCAGGAAACCTTAGGCGGACAATTTGGAGAAATGCGCACCATGATGCAGTTCTTCTTCCAGAGCAATAATTTCAGAGGGAAAGATACACAATTCAAAGACCTCCTTCGCGGCATCTTCCTGGAGGAGATTGCTCATGTCGAGCTTGTTCAGAATACGATTAACCAACTATTGAACGGGTCAGGCTTATCTGATCAGCCTGGCGATGGCGGGGCAGACAGCGCCCCTCTTGATGAGGCCATTAAGCACGCCAATCCCCATCACTATATTATGGGTGCCCAAGCCTCTCTTCCCGTCGATGCTGGCGGGAACCCATGGAACGGTTCATGGGTATACGATCATGGAAACCTCATTGCCAATCTTCTTAATAATGTTATGCTAGAATCGACTGGTGTTTTACAAAAGACACGCATTTATGAAATGAGCAATAACCAAACCTTTCGTGAAACACTTGGTTTCCTGATTGTACGGGACAATGCCCACCAAAATGCGTTTGCCAAAGCGCTCGAGACATTGGGAGTTAATTGGGGCAAGCTCTTCCCTGTCCCAAACTATGATATTAATAAATACCCGGAATGCAAAAAGTATGTGGACATGGGCTTCCACAATGCCCAGTTCAATTTCCGTCTGGACCCTACGCGAATCGCTGAGGTTTTCCAAGGCCAAACACCAAGCCGTAATGGAGGCACTCTAGCAGTTGTTCCGCCGCCAAAGGGCTTCCCTGTTCCACAAATGCCTGATATGCCAAATGAGCATGCACCAGGAATCCAGGATTTGAACGCATAAATAACAGACAGCGAACCATAGGTTCGCTGTTTTTTATTAATCAATCGATTGATTAGCAGCCTTAATCAGGCTCCAGCCTTCCTTCTCTTCCTCTGAAAGAATGGCCGGTTCAAATCCTAGCTTTTCATACAGATGGATTGCCGCTTGGCTCGTTGTTTGTGTCTTCAAGTAGGCTTCGTCATGATAGACAGCAAGAAGCTCAATGGCCTTTGAAATGAGCGGTGCCCCAAGTCCCTTCCCCTGATATTCAGGAATAATTTCCACCCAGTGCAAACGGCCGATAACCTTCCCTTCCCATTCGCCAAACCAGGCTGTTGCGGTACCGATAGGCATTTCTTCTTCATTTAGGATGAAAATCATCCGTTTTTTCACTTCAGCTAAGTGGGGGCCGAATTCTTGATTAAAACGCTGCATTGCGCCACCTATCCCTGAGAATTCTCCCGTGGCTACGTTAATCCTAGCCCATTGGTTTTCATCGCCAGCTTGAAAAAGACGAAATTGAAATCCCACCGGAAGAGCCGACTCTGGTATAGTTTTTAGTAGAGAATACATATAAAGTGGAATAGATTTCATAAAAGTCATTCCCCGCTTTATCATTTTTTCCGCAATTGCGGTATGGAAGTTTCGCATATAGGAGGTACATAACAGATGATGCTAGAAAAAATTAAAAATGGTTTAGTCGTATCCTGCCAAGCCCTTCCTGACGAGCCGCTCCACAGCTCCATGATTATGGGGAGAATGGCGCTTGCTGCACAAGAGGGCGGTGCTGTTGGCATCCGCGCCAACACAAGAGAAGACATAATGGAAATCAAAAAACAAGTTTCATTGCCCGTCATTGGTATCGTGAAAAAGGAATACCCGGATTCACCGATCTATATTACCCCAACCTTAAGGGAAGTAAGCGAGCTTGCGTCTGCCGGTGCAGATATGGTTGCCTTAGATGCGACATACCGTGAGCGGCCGCATAATATTTCGCTCTCTGAGTATGTCCAATCAATCAGAATCCATTTTCCCGAGCTCCTGCTGATGGCTGATATCTCAACCATTGGGGAAGCGATTGAAGCTGAGCGGCTCGGATTTGACTGCATTTCAACGACCCTTGTCGGCTATACGCCATATACGTCAGGCCAATACATAAACCATCAGGATTATGAGGTATTGAGAGAGCTTGTATCCACCATTAGCATTCCGGTCATCGCAGAGGGGAATATCCTGACACCGGAAATGGCCCGAAAATGTCTTGAGATAGGCGCCCATGCGGTTGTTGTCGGCGGTGCTATCACCAGGCCGCAACTCATCACCAAACGCTTCATTGATGGTATGAAAGCGTAGGTAAAAAATAAGGCGGGCCAGTTCATACTTACTGGTCCGCCTTTTTTATGAATTAAGGATGAGAAACAATCAAGCTTGCTTCGCCACTGATCTCAACTTGCCCAGTGCCGGATGGAAGGATGAAATGCGTCCCCTTCTTAATTGGGTATATGCCTTCTGCTGTCTTCAATGTCCCCTCGCCTGCTATCACGCTTGCAAGCATAAATGGCTCTGCTTGTGCCAAGTGTGCCGTACCATTCACATTCCATTTATACACGGAGAAATACTCTGTCTCTACAAAGGTCGTTACCTTCACGCCAGGCTTTTGTTCCTCCCTGATGTCAACAGAGGCATCCTTATGCGGAACCGTGCTTACATCTAGTGATTTCTCAATATGAAGCTCACGGGTATTCCCATTTTGGTCCTTGCGGTCATAATCATAGACACGATAGGTTGTATCGGAGCTTTGCTGCGTTTCTAATACGAGCGTGCCCTCACACAATGCATGAACCGTTCCGCTCGGAACATAGAAGAAATCACCCGGCTTGATGGCCACGCGGCGCAGCAAATCATTCCATTCCCCTTTTTCAATCATATCCGCAAATTCTTCCCTTGAGCCGGCATTATGTCCATAAATCATTTCTGCGCCTTCTTTACAGTCAATGATGTACCAGCATTCTGTTTTGCCCAGCTCGCCATTCTCATGAATATTGGCATATTCATCATCCGGATGTACTTGGACAGAAAGGTCAGCATTCGCATCAAGAATCTTCGTTAATAGCGGGAATACCTTTCCTTCTAGGCCCCCGAATAACTCACGGTGGCTATCCCACAGTTCGATTATCGTATGACCTTTATATGGTCCATTTTCAATGATGGATGGTCCATTTTGATGGCCTGAAATGGCCCAGCATTCTCCTGTACGCTCAGAGGGAATATTGTATCCGAATTGGTCACGAAGCGCTGTTCCTCCCCAGATACGCTCTTGAAATACTGGTCTCAAAAATAATGGTTCTGTCATATAAGTCCTGCCTCCCATGAGGGTAATAATATGTACATCTTCACTATATAGGAAGGCCATTTTTTTGTCTAATTCATGATTGAATACTCTATATTATATTGGTATACAAACGACATTGGGATACCCAACGAATCATGTATATCATGATGGGCTATTGGATGGTTGTAGTCATTGTGAGTCTGATGGACTCCAAGGTCTCTTCACCCTAGATTTGGTCAGCCAGTTTCTTTCTCATTTCATTCCGTTTCTCAAAATTTGGGATAATTTGGTCATTGTTCTCTTGTTCAGATGGTACAATACAAAAGAAGTAAAACATTCCAACGACTCAAAGGAGGAACGGCAATGAAAAAGCAACCAATTGAACAGTTTATCTCATTGGACAACGGGTGGACCCTTGCCCTGTCAAAGGGATATCAAGTATTCCGCAATGAACATGAGGTCATCCTATTAGATGTAGATTACGACACCATGGGCGCTTTCGTGTTCGAAGAAGATGGCGTGATTGTGAAAAAAACAGGTTGGCAAGTGGAACCAAAAATCCACTTCGATCAAAAACAAATCGCTGTCCAGATGCCACTGGAAGAAGACGAAGAGGATGATGAATAATTCCCATCCTCCCACCTCTCCTAGACGATGATTTAGGAGTTTTTTTTGATAAATTGATACATCTTTCCATCAAAAGAACCTGCATCCCGCAGGTTCCCCTTCCCTTACATTGTCCTGTTCCCTGACGTGATAACCCAGGCCCAAGCCTTTTCGAGATCTTTCTCTGAAAAAGCCTTTAATTCAAGCGTAGGCAGCATATTTCCGAGGCTTGCCATGGATTGAACCCACTGGAGGTTTGAGACAGCGGCGATTTTATTGATCTGGTTTAGCCGTTTGGCATCAAACTTCAATCCGCTGACCATTCCCATCAAATTAGCCCCTTCAACATCACGGATAATGGCCAGGATATTGAACTTTTGGCTGCTGCCATAGTGCTCTGCTACATACCTCTCCAATTTATCCGCATCATTCTGCGTCGCCTTTCCGCTGAATTGTACGGCAACTGTCATCATATCTCTAGACGGTATTATTTCAAGCATCGTTTTTCCTCCATTCCTGCTGATTTATTGCAGCAGGGCATATATTCCGCTGCAAGTGCAATGAAACAGACTTCCTACTACTTTATTCAAGGGCACCGCAAGCTATTCGTTCCCCCGATTCTCCGGATGGGTCTGTTTTGCCATCATCCTCCTTTTCGTGAACGACCAGCGCACTTCCATCCTCATCCATCAAGGAATTCTTCTCATCCGCTAATAAAGAGACATGCTCTGCCGTAAATTCAAACTCACCTGTCCCATCTTCAGCCACCTC
>CAJGCH010000084.1 GCA_904501845.1 uncultured Bacillaceae bacterium
TTCCATTTTGATTGGATTTCCGTACTATTGCTGCTTTATTTATCATTCGTATCCGCCACAGGATTTTTCATTTGGAATAATGTGATGAAATATAATCCGGTTGGCAAGGTTTCTATGTACTTATTCCTTGTACCGGTATTCGGCGTTTTGCTTTCCGCTATCCTATTAAATGAAACTTTACAGTGGATGGTGTTAGTCTCCCTTTGTTTAGTTGCGTCAGGCATCGTTATCGTCAACCGGGAAAAACAGGCTTAAGTTCCTAATGGATAGAAAAAGGTATGCACCTCATAGAGAGGATTGCATACCTTTTTTTTTGATTTCGCTCTTTGGTCTAAACAAGCTGACTGCCACTAATATGAGTGCCAGCATCAACCCGAGGATAAGAAGGAAGTTCCCGCCAGGCATGTATTGAATGGCCAATCCGCCGAAAAATGGTCCGGCAATGCTTCCTAGACTGAATACGACGCCAAAAATGATGTTACCGGCCGGCAGAAGCTGGGCTGGCAGGAGATCGGTCATATAACTCATGCCAAGTGAGAAGGTCGAACCCACGAACATACCAGCGATAAAGATGGCAGCAAAGAGCCCGATTGCCGTTTGTTCGATAAATCCAGCCGTGATGAAGGTGGCAGAGCCTCCGATAAGAATCATAAGGAGCACACGCTTTCGTCCCCAAGAATCACTCAATATACCGAGCGGGATTTGGGAGACCAGACTGCCAATTGCAAAAGCCGGCAAGATTAAGGACACTTGTTGAATATCCAAATCCATCCTAAGTGCGTAAACCGGGAAGTTACCATTTAATGAAGCCTCAAGGAACCCGTAGCCAAATGGCGGCAGAAAAGCCACCCATGCATATTTGGCGACCTTTTTGAAGCGGCGGAGCGTGCCGAGAATATTAGCGCTTTCTGTATCCTCTTCTGGATGCTCGTTCTTGAGAAGAAAGACCGTCAGCCAGGCGAGCAGGCTTATAATTGAAGCAACCATGAATGGCAGAGCTTGATTGATTTCAATCAGATTGGCTAGAAGCGGTCCTGCTGCAAAGCCAAGACTGAAGGAAAGACCGTAGACTGCCAGGTTTCTTCCTCTTCTGTGCATGGGAGTGAAAGCCGTTATCCATGTTTGGGTAGTAAAGTGCAAGGTGTGGTCTCCGATTCCGATTACCATGCGCAAGATAAACCAAAACCAAAATGAATCCAGTAATGGGAATAGGAGAAATGCGCAAACGACTGTGAAGCCGCCAAACATGATAAGTGGTTTATAGCCGTATTTCCGTAATGGAATTTCCATAAAGGGGGAGATTAATAAGATGCCGAGATAAAGTCCAGTGGCATTTAACCCGTTCATTGCGGAACTGACCCCATCCTGTTCAAAGATGATGGAGATAAGCGGGAGTAACATTCCTTGTGAAAAGCCTGAAACTCCAACAAGGATAATGAGCGACCAAAAACGTATTTTTTCATATTGTGTATTCATATAGAATTCTCCTCATTCAGTCTGAAATAATGGTAAGTTTCTTTAGGGATTTTAGCAATAGAAACATTAACAATAATCAAACTTTTTTTGCGGAAAGGGGAATTCTCATGGCTCAAAGAGTCTTTTCTATTCTTCTAATTATCGGACTGCCGTTGTCCATAGCGGGATCACTGTTCGGCTGGCCAAGCTTGCTCATGTTTGCTATCTATTGTTTGACGATTATCACGCTTGCCAGTTTCATGGGAAGGGCGACTGAAAGCTTGGCCATTATAGCGGGTCCAAGGATTGGCGGCTTATTAAATGCGACGTTCGGAAATGCGGTCGAGCTAATTATTTCAATCTTTTCATTGAAAGCGGGGCTTGTTGGTATCGTCCTTGCCTCATTGACAGGGAGTGTCATAGGCAATCTTCTGCTTGTAACTGGTGCATCCTTTTTCCTTGGCGGGCTAAAGTATAAGAGGCAAAAATTTAATGTATTTGATGCACGCCATAATGCCGGGTTAATGACATTTGGGGTCTTGGTTGCTTTCATCATCCCGGAGGTTTTTGCCGGAGAGATTGATGGCGATAAACAAATGGTGCTGAGTGCAGGGATTTCTATTATCCTGATTCTGCTCTATATTGCGGCCCTCTTCTTTAAGCTAGTCACGCATAGAGGGGTATACAGCCGGCAAGATGACGGACAAGCATCCGCTCTGGAAGAAGAGGAACCAGAATGGGGAAAGGGGAAGGCGATTATTATCTTGGCTCTTTCTACACTAGCAGTCGCATATGTATCTGAGAATTTGGTGCATACATTTGAGATTGTCGGAGAGCAGCTGGGGTGGACAGAGCTGTTTATCGGGGTCATTATTGTCGCGATTGTCGGAAATGCTGCCGAGCATGCGTCAGCGATTATTTTTGCCCTTAAAAATAAAATGGATATTGCAGTAGAAATCGCTGTCGGATCTACACTTCAGGTCGCAATGTTCGTTGCGCCTGTGCTCGTGCTTGTGTCCTTCTTGTTCGAGGAGCAGATGCCTCTTGTCTTCACACTGCCGGAGCTTGTGGCAATGGCCTTGTCGGTGCTCTTGATGATCGTCATAACCAATGATGGAGAATCCAACTGGTTTGAAGGACTAACACTGCTTGCAGCTTATGTATTGATGGGACTTGGGTTTTACTTAATATAGGAAACAGATTAAAGGGCCCTGACCGCTTAAATGCGCGTCCAGAGCCCTTCATGTGTGTACGTTCATAAGATAAAACATGCCATATGCCATTATACGATAATCTTTACATACCGAGTTACCTGGCTATAGGTCACCGCCTTTTCATGGGTAGTGGTCCGCGGCTTTGCAAACTGACGAAATCGTTAACGTGCTTTTTCTTCGTGAGGATTGTTTCGATAAGCATTCCTCCCAGTGGTTTTTGCTGGTTAGTGATTTCGCCTCCTTTGCTATTGATTAGGTTTATTATAGCACGCGTGCTTATTTATGTAAATATTCTGAATTTTACAATATTGTTACAAATGCATGTGATTTACGGTACTATCTCTTATGGGAAATTAAATCATTCCTTGTATTGCATAGTTTTCTCCTTGCTGACAGAAAATAAGGGCACAAATTCTTCTAGGTGACCTTTTTAAATAAGGTCTTTTGTTGAAAGGAGTTCCATGCATGAAAAAGAGCGCATTTATTTTACTGTCTGTATTGATGCTTTTTCTCGTTCCCGCAGAAAACTTTGCGGCGCCTCCCGTAAAGCTTGAGCCAAAAAATGCTGAAGCAAAATACAGAATCCCTGACTCTGTTTTGCCCATCAATAAAGAGAATACGTATCCAAATGTGAGTCAGGATATTCCGATGCTTGAGCCGAGCGAGCTTTCGAAGCAATTGCTTAAATCCAGTAATGTCAAAATCGAAAATCCTGAGTTGATTCATATGCTGAACGAAACGAATATCGGCACAAATCCTGTCGCATTCTGGTATAGAGCAACCATTTATCTCGGGAAATGGGCACTCAATTATGAATCAATGGAGACATCGCCAAACTGGGAGTACCAGAAAATCAATACGAACTTCTATGATAACCGCGGAGGCAATGCTAATTTCCAAATTCACTATGTTCAAGAAACGCAGAAGGTTGTTAAAGGCGGCTTGACATCTAAGATACCCTCAAGCGGAGATGTACAGAAGATGATGCTGATGCGCGCTTCGGAAAACTCTAAGCTTCCGCTTGCTTTTGAGACGGTGATTGGAGCAGGAACGAAAAAGGATCGCGTCTATAATATTCCGCCAGAAAGGCTTGGCTATTTATACACATATGCCCCAGCCATAAATGAAAAGGGAAAAGTGACATATGGAGAGGTCTATCTTGTCCTCAAGGGGAGCAAGCGTGAAATCATTGTAAAGAATGTGACCTCACAAGGAATAGGTGCCTGGATTCCGATTCAGGATCATGCTTCATTTGAGTTCAATGCCGCAGTACGTCCCAGCTGATACAAACGGGGGCTTCAACCAAAATGTGGGATGGTTGAAGCCTGTTTTTCTGTTGCAGTCAGGCTCATTATCGTTTAGGATAGGATTGATGTGAAAGGAGTCGGATTAAGCGTGACAACACCGATTTATAATAGAGAAGACCAAGTTAAATATTTAAAAGACCGCCTCGAATTATTTATTGAGGTATTGAATCAAATGGAACCTGAGACAACGGATGTGGAAGATATCGATCGCTTGATTGAGATTGTTGACTCAATTGAGGAGAAGTTCCAAAGCTTTAAGAATCGTCCGGACGCAGAGCCTGAAGCCTAATTGCTTCAGGTTTTTTTATTGTATAATTTCTGTCCTTCAGCAAAAAATATACAGACTAATGCTTGCGAATAGGAGGGACAAAGGTGAAAAAGTTCATCATCACTTGCTTTTCAGTCTTGATGACATTCGGGCTATTCCTTGATACGGTGCATGCCATTTCGAATGTCCGGTATGATTGGGGCTTTAATAAAGGAAAGAATGAGGAGCCGGCTGACGCGGGCCCGAAGTATAATGCCATTGTTGAGAAGTATGGGGCAATTTATAAGGCAGACACGCCCAATAAAGAAATTTACCTTACCTTTGATAATGGCTATGAAAATGGGTACACGGAAAAAGTATTGGATGTCCTGAAGGAGCACAAAGTGCCTGCAGCCTTCTTTGTTACGGGACATTACTTGAAAACTGCTGAACCGCTCGTTAAGCGAATGGTGCAGGAGGGACATATTGTCGGGAACCATTCTTGGAATCATCCTGACTTTACACAAGTATCAGATGAGAAATTAAAGGAAGAGCTCGATACAGTCAAGGAGAAAACAGCAGAGCTGACAGGCCAAAAGGAAATGAAATACATGCGTCCCCCGCGTGGAATATTTAGTGAAAGAACACTTCAGTTATGCAATGACCTTGGGTATAAGCATATTCTCTGGTCCGTTGCCTTTCTTGATTGGGATGTGAACCGCCAGCACGGCTGGAAATATTCCTATGACAATATTATGGCGCAAGTCCATCCGGGTGCGATTATCTTACTGCATTCTGTTTCGAAAGATAACGCAGAAGCGCTTGGAAAGGCCATTACCGACTTAAAGAAACGGGGCTATACATTTAAGAGTCTTGATGATATGCCTGTTAAAGGGCAAGATAAAAAGAAAAAACCGAGTGATTTAAAGAGTTAGCGGTTTATCCCATACAGACAAATTCTTAATCAAGAGTTTGTCTGTATTTTTTTATGTTGTTTTAAGACGAGGATGCGAAAAAAGTTATTTTAAAATATAATTTTTAAGAGGTACACCATTATTTTTAATGTTTCGTAAATATTGATGCGCAAGAAAGAATATTTATGGAATCATTACTAGACTAAGGATGAGGAGAGTCATGCAGATGAAACCTATCAAAACAGCCATCATTGGATATGGGCTATCAGGCTCTAAATTCCACGCACCATTTATCAAAGACATGAAGGAGTTCGAATTATCTGCCATCGTGGTTCGCGACCCTGAAAAAATCCGTTCTCAAGTAGAAGATATTCCGGTGTACGATTCTATTGAAAGAGTGCTTGAGGAAGTGCCGGAGATTGAATTAGTCATTATCTCCACCCCGACACCAACTCACTATTCTGTAGCGAAAACGGCGATTAAGGCTGGCAAGCATTTAATCGTGGAGAAACCATTTGTCGTTACGATTGAAGAAGGAGAGGAATTAATCGCCCTTGCCAAAGAACATAATACCGTGTTGAGTGTCTACCAAAACCGGCGCTGGGACGGGGATTACTTGACGGTTAAAAGCCTAATGGACTCAGGTAAGTTGGGCAGCGTACATACGATTGAAATGAACTGGGACCGCTACCGCAAGGAAGTGCGCGATCGCTGGAAGGAAGCTGATATCCCTGGGAGCGGTGTATTCTATGATATTGCTCCGCATATGCTTGACCAAGCTCTATGTCTATGGGGAGAGCCGTATGCCATCTACGGCAATATGCAAAAACAGCGGGAAGGTGCAAAGGCAACCGACTATTTCCACGTAGTCCTTGAGTATGAACAAGGAAGCATCCTCATCCGCGGCGGCACATTAGTTTCGGCCCAAACACCGCGCTTTGCTATTCACGGCTCTGAGGGATCCTATATTATCTGTGGCCATGATCCACAAGAGGCTCAGCTGCAAGCAGGCATCATGCCAAGTGACGAAGAATATGGAAAACGGGATGAAAACCGCTTAAGTATTTTCGTGAAGCCGGATGGGACACAGGAGAAAATTGAGGTCGTAAAAGGCAATTATGCTGACTACTTCAAACAAGTCGCAAATGCCATCCATGAAGGAGGACCAGTTCCTGTGACAGCTGAAGAAGGCTTAGCTGTTATTCGCCTCATTGAAGCAGGCATTGAGAGTGCGAGAGAGAAAAAGATAGTGATTAATAGGGCATAAGTGAGTGAGAACAGTCCCCATAAGAGATAGAAGCGTTTCTGTCTTTTATGGGGGTTTTAAGATGAAATGGTATACGCTTCTTTCGGTCCTAAAGAGGAATCCTGAAGGTTCAGGCTATTCATCTATTAGGCCATTTTAGGGATTGCCGTGTGCTTCCCATTGACGATTTACATTATCATCCTTTCACCCTGCATATCTTACTCTCTTTGTCTTCATAAACTAGCGGAGGAAGGAGATTTTTATGGTCGCTTAGGCTATAATGTAAAGATAAATTCAGATGCGAAGGAGGAGAAAAAGGACATGCTTGAAGAAGCTAGCTCCCTATTAAAAAAGCATTTCGGTTATGAGCAATTCCGAGAAGGGCAAAGAAAGATCATTGAGCAGGTCTTGAACAGAACAGATACTCTTGGAATTATGCCGACGGGCGGAGGGAAGTCGATATGTTATCAAATTCCGGCCTTAGTCATCCCGGGCTTTACCCTCGTAATCTCTCCCCTAATTTCTCTCATGAAGGACCAGGTCGATGCGCTCGACCAGGCAGGTATTCCCGCTACGTTTATCAATAGTTCCCTAAGTGCACAGGAAGTGAACGACCGGCTGTCTGATGTTCAATACGGTGTCTATAAGCTGCTTTACCTTGCACCGGAGCGGCTTGAGAGCCATGCGTTCATGGAAGAAATTCGCCGCTTGCCGGTTGGTCTGATAGCGGTTGATGAAGCTCACTGTATTTCCCAGTGGGGACATGACTTCCGTCCGAGTTATTTGCGCATTCAGTCGCTTGCAGGCCAATTGGAATCGAATCCCGTTGTGCTGGCGCTGACAGCGACCGCCACGCCGCGCGTGCAGGAGGATATCCAGAGGGCGCTCGATATATCTGAAGCGAATACCGTTTTAACCGGGTTTGAACGCAGCAACTTAAGCTTCCAGGTCATCAAAGGACAGAATAAGCAGAAGTTCATTGATGCGTACGTGAAGAAGAATCAATCGGTTTCAGGAATCATTTATTGCGCGACTCGCAAGACAGTCGACCATCTATATGAGCGGCTGCGTCAAAAAGGAATAGCCGCAGGCCGTTACCATGCGGGGCTATCATCAGAGGAAAGGGAGCTAGAACAGGACCGCTTCCTGCGTGATGAAATAACGGTCATGATTGCGACGAATGCCTTTGGCATGGGCATCGATAAATCCGATGTCCGCTATGTCATCCATGCGCAAATGCCGAAGAATATGGAGGGTTATTATCAGGAAGCTGGCCGGGCCGGCCGTGATGGGCTTCCAAGTGACTGTCTTCTCTTGCATTCAGAGCAGGATGTGCAGGTGCAAAGGTTCTTGATTGATCAGTCCCAAGGGGATGAGGACCATAAAGAGGCTGAATTGAAAAAGCTGTACCAAATGCGTGATTATTGCCATACACAGGGCTGTCTTCAGGCGTTCATTCTCCATTATTTTGGAGAGGAAGAGGCAGATAATTGCGGCAGGTGCTCCAATTGCCTTGATGAGCGGAGTTCAGTAGATGTGACGAAGGAAGCGCAGATGGTGCTTTCTTGCATCATTCGCATGGGGGAGCGCTTCGGCAAAATGATGGTAGCTCAGGTGCTGACCGGTTCTGCGAATAAGAAGGTACTTGAGCAGAATTTCGACCGGCTTCCAACCTATGGGCTCCTGAAGCAGCAGTCAGCGAAGGATGTAGGGGACTTGATTGACTTCCTCACATCCGAGCAATATATCGGCATCACAGGCGGTCAGTTCCCGCTCCTTTATGTCACCCAGTCAGGGAAAGAGGTTCTCCTCGGCAAGAAGAACGTCATGAGGAAGGAAGCGGTTCGCATCTCGAGCGTTGCGCTTGATGACCCGCTATTCGAGGAGCTGCGCTCGCTCAGGAAAGAGATTGCCGGTGAAGAGAAGGTACCGCCATACTTAATCTTCTCAGACCAAGCCTTGCGTGATATGTGTGCCAAGCAGCCGGCAACGGGTGATGACTTCCTCGATGTGAAGGGTGTCGGCAAACAGAAAGCTGAGAAATACGGCGAACGTTTTATCCAAGCGATTGCTGCATTTCTCAGCGAGAATGAATATGAGGCCAAGACTGTTGCGGAGGAAGAAAAGCCAGCGAAGAAGACGAAGGCAGCTGTGAAGAACTCCCACTTGGGTACATATGAATTGTATAAAACCGGTTTGAGCCTCAAGGAAATGGCCGAAGAGAGGGGACTTTCCGTCCAGACGATTGAGTCCCATTTATTCCGCTGTCTCGATGAAGGGATGGAGCTGGACTGGTCTTTCTTTTTCACGGAAGATGAGGAAGAACAAATACTCGCAGTCATCAAAGAGACAGGCAGTGAATTGTTGAAGCCGATTAAGGAGGCTCTTCCTGATAATGTCAGCTATACAGCCATTAAGGCTGTCTTGAAAAAACGGCAATCGAAATGGGCGAAGGCTTAAGCTGAACATGTACACATAAGGAGAGAAAACCTGCTATAATAAGGGACTATTCTTGCATAAGGGGAGATGGATATGTGGAAGGAGAGCATTCAGATTGAGGGACCGTATAATTTCGATCTTGTCTTAGAACGGATTAGCCTAGATCCGTTGCATGAAATCGATCTAATCAATCGATTGATTAAGGTACCCATACTGATAAACGGGAAGCCATATGTGTATCAAGTGCAGGCGGTTGGCACTGGTGATGCACCGGCATTCCTTATCAGCGGGGAAGCAGAGCAGGAGCGGGCGATGAAGAGGCTTGCAGACATCTTTCAGTGGAATCTTCCCTTGTCACATATTCATGCCCACTTTGGCGAAAGCAAGCTTAAGGATATATTTGAGACCCATCGCGGGACACCGCTAATCTTGGACTTTGACTTATATGGCTGCCTGGTGAAAAACATTATCCATCAGCAATTGAACATGGCATTTGCCCAAAAGCTGACGATGGATTTTGTGCATACGTATGGATTCAGGCAAGATGGTGCCTGGTTTTACCCGACACCTGGGCGGGCGGCGGCGTTGACAGTAGATGAGCTGCGCGCCCTAAAATTCAGCTCCAGGAAGGCAGAATATGTGATTGGCCTATCCGAGAAGGTGGCAAGTGGTGAATTGGATCTAGAAGGGATGCGCGAGTGGAGCGATGAAGCCATTATAGATGAGCTTACCAAGGTACGCGGCATCGGGCGCTGGACGGCGGAGAACTTCCTGCTATTCGGGCTCGGTCGCCCCAACCTTTTCCCGAAAGCCGATATCGGCATCCAAAATGCGATTAAGCTGCTATATAATCTCGAGAAAAAGCCGACAATGGACGAAATGGATCAATTTAGCGAACAGTGGCATCCTTATTTGAGCTACGCCTCGCTTTATTTATGGAGAAGCATCGAAAAACGGAGGAATTAAGATGAAGCAACAGGCAGCAAACATCCGTGAAGGACAAGAAATATTGCTGACAATTAAGCGCCTCGGCATCAATGGGGAAGGAGTCGGCTACTATAAGCGCCAGGTCGTTTTCGTGCCCGGCGCCCTGCCAGAGGAGGTCGTCGAGGTCAAGATTACGAACACCCATCCGAAGTATTCGGAAGGGTTCATAAAGAAAATCAAGAAAGCATCCCCGCACCGTGTCAAGCCGCCATGTCCGGTCTATGATGTGTGCGGAGGATGCCAGCTGCAGCATCTCGAATACGGCCAGCAGCTGCGTGAAAAGCGAGATATCGTCATTCAATCGCTCGAACGCCACAGCCGCTTCAATGCGAGTAATGTGGATATCCGCCCGACGATTGGCATGGACAACCCGTGGAACTATCGCAACAAAAACCAATTCCAAGTAGGAACGAATGACAAGCAAGAGCTGATTGCTGGCCTATATGCCGCCAACAGCCATAATTTAATTGATATTGAGAATTGTATGGTCCAGCATGAGGCGACGAATAAGGTCACTCGGACCGTGCTTGGCATTTTGAAGGGGCTCGGAGTTCCGGCTTATGATACGAAGAAAAAAAGCGGTATCGTCAAGACCGTCGTAACCCGCGTCGGCTTTGCTTCTGACCAGGTTCAAGTCGTCATCATTACCATCTCCGAAAAGCTTCCGAAAAAGCGCGAAATAATTGAAGAAATCAACAAGCGCCTTCCGGAAGTCGTTTCCATCGTTCAGAACGTTAATAAGGAAAATACCCCGCTAGTCTTCGGAGAGAAAACGATTCATCTATGGGGAGAAGAA
>CAJGCH010000085.1 GCA_904501845.1 uncultured Bacillaceae bacterium
AGCGCACAATTATTTAATGGCAATTACGGACTCAGCATTATCCTTGCGACCTTGATGATTCGCCTGCTATTGTTTCCCTTGATGGCTAAACAGCAGAAATCCCAGACGGAAATGAAGATTAAAATGGAGAAAATCAAGCCCGAGATAATGGCCATCCAAATGAAGCTTCAAAAGGCAACTGATATGGCCGAGAAGTCTGAGCTCCAGCAGGAATTGATGAAACTTTATCAAACACAGGGTATCAATCCGCTCAATATGGGTTGCCTGCCGATGCTCATTCAAATGCCGATCCTCATGGGATTCTACTATGCCATTCAAGGATCTGCCGAAATCGCCACTCATAGCTTCCTTTGGTACAGCTTAGGCGAATCAGACATAATCATGACCTTGATTGCCGGTGCCGTGTACTATTTGCAGTTCAAGATGTCTATGAGCAATATACCAGCAGAGCAGCAAGCGCAGATGAAGATTATGGGGCTAATATCTCCATTAATGATTATGTTCATCTCGTTTTCCGCGCCAGCTGCCCTTCCGCTCTACTGGTCAACAAGCGGGTTACTCTTGATTGTCCAAAACGCAATCCTGAAAAAGAAATACAATCCGCAAGCATTGGTCATCCAATCGCTCCAAACCGAACCATCCGGCAAGAAATAATGTCTATTAAAGGCTATCTGGATTCTCCCAGATAGCCTTTTCCTATACTATGCAGCAGCATTGGCACAAAAACTTTGGCAATCAGCTTTTGTATCCTTGGCTGGGCTTGCAGATAGATTAACCATGTAAAGAGGCTTGAATTTACTATTCAAGCCTCCTCTTATTCTCTTGCTGAATAAGCGAATATAAATACTCCTGTTCTTTTATTTGTTTTTTGAAGTCAAATTTATCTTCAATCACCGCTCTGGCCTTACGGGTAAGGGTACGCCATACTTCCGGATTCTCGATATAGTAAAGGAACCCTCTCGCTAGTGCCAGTACATCCTTTTCAGTCGTCAAATAGCCGGTTTCCATATGCTTCATGATTTCAGGGATGCCGCCATGCTCTGTCGTGACAATCGGAATCCCGATAGACATCGCTTCCTTAATGGCATTAGGAATTCCTTCCACATCTCCGCTGGAAGCCTTATGGCTTGCGAGACAAAAAATATGTGCTTTTTTTAATTCCTCAGCAATTTCCGGAGAAGTAATGGCTCCTCTCAGAATAACCGCATCATTTAGCATAAGCTGCTCAATTAAGGTACGCAGCTTTTGTTTGTTCTCTCCTTCCCCAACAATGTGAAGCCGTGCGTTTGGATAAAGAAAATGAATGAGATTAAAGGCTTGGATTAACGTCTCATGTCCTTTTTTCTCGACGAGCCTTCCCACTGAAAGAATACGTATCTCATCTTTCTTCGGCAGGACATGCTCAACAAACGGGAAGAGGTCAAGTTCAATACCTCCATATAACACGTGAATCTTCTCCTCTGGAAATCCCATTTTCTTTAATCCATCCGCCAAATATTCACACACAGGAATGAACATGGCTCCATATTCTTTCAAAGATTCATACCTTCTCATGCTTTGCGCAATAATCTCAGGCTCCGCTGACCCATCCCTTCCTCTTATGCTGACAATCAAAGGGATCTGATACTCCTGGGCAACAGGCAGGATTTCATTGGCATGAGAACCATGGTGAGCATGAATGGCCACGACTTCCATCTTACGGAAAAAATTGCCCAAATCATTGATTTTATTAATATTATAGAAGTTCTCAAAAGGATATTGGGTATCCTCGGTTTGATCAAAAGGACCGAGAACAATCATACGGAAACGCTTAATATGAACAATCTGATTATAAATAAACCGTTGGTGATTTTTAATTTTCTCCTTTATATAAACGGCGATCGTCTTCATTTCAATTCCACCTTCAACAGGAATCGATACTTTTCTTTTTCCCGATTGGCCAACCGAATCACATGCTTTTTATTTTTCTCCAGCCCCTTCAGACCCTCCTTATCCACAATGCTTGCCACTTGTTTATAAAAATCATGCGGGAACATGGAATCAAGAATATATAAATCCTTGTATCGTTTATCTTCAGGCAGCTTATCAAAATATATGGTAAATAAACTGGTAAGCATCTTTTTCATGTCATCGTCTTCATTGCGCATCAACGATTCCTTTAAGAAGCGAAAGTCCTTAATGGGAGGCCCGAAATTTGCGAAGTCGAAGTCCATAATTAAATATTGGCCTTCTTTCGTTAAATACGCATTATTATTGTTATAATCGGCATGGCAAATGCTATGTCTCTCCTTCATGGCTTCGAGGTAACTGTTTACATCATAGTTTTGAATGAGCTGATAGACTTTTATGCCCATCTTTGTTATCCCAGCTAATTTCTCTTTCAAGGCTGATGATTTGACCGAATCTCCCCAATTGATAATTTGCTTGACCTTTAAGGAATATTCCTTTAGGAATTCTTCAAGCGTCTCTTCTTCTAGACTTGCATCAATCCCTCTTAATTCTTCGAATCTTGCTGTCTTATGAAAGGCTGCGAGCGCTTCAATCCGCCTATCGGCAGGAATCTTCTCCAATGACTCAACAAATTCATTCACATAAAAATACCGTTCCTTTTTCTGAACATAAGCCTTTCCATCCCGAGAGAGAATAAACGGAGGTACTAACAGGCTGCTTTTGGCTAATTTCTGATGTAAGAGGATGGGGAATATGGATTTAGTTTTTTCAAGCCTTTTAACAACTAACTTTCTGCCATACTTCCTATCCTCCACAAGCCAGACCTTATTAGACTTTAACTCTTTTATTATTTTATAATCTTTTCCAAACAAATTATATTCTTCCATCACGCTAGGTAAGTGCTTAGAATAATATGCAACTTGAGGTTTCATTTTATCCCCCCTTAAATTAAAACTCTTCTTCGCATGTCTAAGCATTCTTTGAAAAACACTCCACAACCACCCTGTTAACTTAATAAATGCTCCCTCCCCATCATCCGTCTATACATTTGTCCTGAAAAATACTAAAAAGGCGTTTTGAAGCAACCGCCAAATCCTTTTGACGGATGCTCCATTAAATCTAAGCTGCCTTGTCCACTCTTCATGCGTTATCCTGCAAATAACGTTGCAGGGCAATATATTCCTCTGTCATAGCGATGTCATACCTTTTGCCTGAAAGAATCTTCCCATGACATTTTTCTGTATCAAGCACTTTCTTAATGCTGTCTGTCAGTTGTATTTCTGAGCCCGCACCTGGCTTTTGTTGATCAAGGGCATCCATGATGGAGGGATTAAATACATAACGGCCGATGACTGCCAAATTAGAAGGCGGTTTTGTCTGCGGTTTCTCAATAATATCCAATACTTCAAATAAATCATCCCGTTCTTGTTTCACCTGAACAACTCCATACTTTTTTAGATGCTCTTCTTCTACTGTTTTAAGGGCAATTACGTGACTTTTCGTCTCTTCATATACCTTTATCAATTCGCTTAATCCGCCCCCAACAATGATGTCATCTGGAAGCAATACGGCAAAAGGATCATCTCCGACGAATTCTCTCCCTAATCTCACGGCATCTCCCAATCCTCGTGCAATCGGCTGCCTAGTTGAATAAAATTTAATATCAGGTAATGTCACTTTCTCCAATAAGGCTGATTTATCAGCCTTTTGCAGGAACATTTCAAGCTCCAGTGAATGATCGAAGTAATCGATGATTAAATTCTTTGATCTGGATACGATGATTAGTATTTGTTCTATTCCAGCTGCAGCTGCCTCCTCAACGACATATTGGATGGAAGGCTTATTATGAATAGGAAATAATTCCTTCGGGACCACCTTCGTTACCGGCAGACTCCTTGTACCAAATCCAGCTGCAGGGATGATGGCTTTTTTGATCACACTCTCTCCCCCTTTCTTGGCACGATTGCTATATCATATTCAGAAAACGTAAAGCGGACACGTTATTTGTAGAAATTAGGCAAATGCAAGGGACGCTTATCCACCTCTCTTAATAAGATAAGGAGTACCAAATCAATCGGGAGGGTAAGCATTATGGATATTTGTGTAATCGGCGCCGGATATGTCGGCTTAACGCAGGCAGCTGTGCTGGCTGATTTAGGCCATGCTGTTTGTTGCGTGGATACGAATTCAGAGAAAGTACAAGCATTAACAAGAGGAGAGATCCCGATATATGAGCCTGGTTTAAAGGAATTGGTTAAGAAGAACAAGGAACGGTTGTCCTTCAGTTCTTCCCCCAATATAGCCATCAAGCAATCGTCCGTTGTCTTTATCGCGGTCGGTACACCAGCCTTGGCAGATGGACAAACGGACCTAACCTATGTACAAACAGTCATCGACAATCTAGCCGAAACGATTACTTCGTATACAACAATTGTCACGAAAAGCACGGTACCGCCTGGCACCAATGAATGGATCCATGACTCATTGATCGAAAAAGGCCTGGACCCAGCACTCTTCACTGTTGTCTCCAACCCAGAATTCCTGCGTGAGGGTTCTGCCTTACAGGATATGTTCCATGCCGATAAGATCGTGATTGGAAAAAAGGAAACGGATGACCGTTCCCTTCCTATCATGAAAGAAATCTACAAAAAATTAGCATCGCCCTTTGTCGTGACAAGCTTATCCGGGGCGGAAATGATCAAATATACATCCAATGCGTTCCTTGCTACGAAAATATCGTTTATCAATGAAATTGCAAGGATATGTGATTCATATGACGTTAACATAGAGGATGTAGTAAAAGGCATCGGACTAGACCCGAGAATCAGCCCGCATTTCCTCCAATCCGGCATCGGCTATGGCGGGTCTTGTTTCCCGAAGGATGTCCGTTCCCTGGAGCATAGCGCACTGAAGAAAAACATCACTCCGCTCATCTTGCAAGCCGTGCAAAAAATCAACCTTACCCAAGTCGATCTCTATTTAAGAAAATTAAAAGAGAGATTTCCTGATATGGCCGGAAGAAAAATGGCTATCCTCGGCATTGCCTTCAAACCCAATACAGATGATACCCGTTATTCACCAGCCATCGCGCTCATGGAGCAATTAAGCAATCTGGGCGCAGAAATTCACGCCTATGACCCTAAAGCGCATCTGCCCGCTCCAATTGATAACGTGACCGAACATAAGACAATGGAAGAAGCCTTAGCTGATGCTGATGTTGTCATCATTGCGACTGATTGGGACGAGTTCAAGCTAGCTGACCTTAAGAGGATGAAGAGACTGATGAGAGGCAATCTTGTCATGGATGCAAGAAATTGCCTGGACCCTGCAGCGGTTGCTAAGGAGGGCTTGCAATATAAAGCTGTCGCCCGCTTCTAAGCAACAAAAAAGCCCCGCCGGAAAATTCCGGCGGGGCTTCATCATTTTATTGATTAATCTTCGCGTATATCTTTACGATTTTTCTTGAGCATTTTGGAGAGAGTTTCATAAACGATTGGCACGATTACAAGTGTCAATGCAGTAGATGAAACCAATCCGCCAATTACCGTTACAGCCAGGTCTTGAGACACAAGGCCGCCTCCGCCATTGCCCAGCGCCATCGGAAGCATAGCCCCAATAGTGGCTATAGCTGTCATCAGGATTGGACGCAGACGAGTCATTCCAGCTTCTAGGATTGCCTCACGCATTTCCATACCGTCATATTCCATATGGATGATTCTGTCGACGAGTACAATCGCATTCGTGACAACAATCCCAATTAACATCAGGAGACCCATCATAACAGATACGGAGATGGTCAGGTCGGTTAAATATAGACCGACGAATGAACCGATAACCGCAAACGGCAAGGAGAAGAGAATCGCAAACGGAGCAAGTCCTTCACGGAATGTCACGACAAGGATGAAATACACAATCGCTACCGCGGCAATCATCGCAATTCCTAGCTGGGTGAAGGTTTCAGACATATCAGCTGCCACCCCTTCAACTCCAGTCGTAACACCCTTCGGCAATTCTAATTCATCGATTTTCTTATCAGCAGCAGAGGTCGCTTTTGAAATATCGTCATCTGTGATTGTTCCACTCACAGTTGCATAGTATTCCCCTTTACTGCGAGAAAGCGTATTTAGTGTTGTTCCTTTTTCTACTTCCACGATTTCAGACAATGGCATTGATGTGCCAGTAGCTGTCGGAATCTCTGTTTCTAGTAATTCTTTCAGGTTTTTCGCAGTTGCTTTTGCCTCTTGCTGGACGATTACTTCAATATCCTGACCATTACTTTCAACAGTTGTTAAAACTTCCTTCGAGGAATCCTCATTGAGAGCCTGAACAATCTGAGCAGTTGTCAGTCCATATTGAAGTACGTTCTCCTGATCGACAATAAAGACATTCTCCACATATGGATCTTCCGCATCGGTTTCAATATCCTCTAATCCATCGATGTCTCCTAAAGCTGCCTCAACATCTTTGACAGCCTTATTTAAATCATCTAGGTCTTCACTGTAAAGCGTGTAGCTTACCTCATTAGATGCTACAGACATGGATGTAAAGTCTTGAGTTTTCCATTCACCTGATTGATCAAGATTGAAGAGATACTCCTCCACTTTTTCCTTCTCTGATGCGAAGTCCTCCATATCCGGGTCAAAGATAAGGAACATTAGCGCACCATCACTGCCGCCCATCATCATCGCTGCTGGGTCAGCACTTTCGCTGTCTGTAACGGATACTTGAAGAGTTTCAATATCCTTATTCTTCATTAATTCTTTTTCAACTTCTTCTATATTGGCAAGCGTCTCTTCCTCAAGCTCACCCGTTGCCGGTGTATAGGTTACATACATCGTCTTCTCTTCCTCTGAGCCTAGGAAACTGAAGCCAATCAGCGGCATCAGAGCAAGCGAGCCCGCTAGAAGAACAATCGCAATAATGGATGTAATCACTTTATGATTCAAAGCTTTCTCTAATACACCTTTATACCAGTTTGCAAGCTTTCCAGCTTCTTTATGCTGTTTTTCTTCCTTCTCGCCATATAATTTCTTACGGAAAAGAGTATGTGACAAGACTGGCACGATGGTAATCGCAACAAGCAATGATGCTCCAAGCGCGAATGTCATTGTTAGTGCGAAAGGTACAAATAATTCGCCCACCATTCCGCCAACGAAGACCATCGGTGCAAATACTGCAACCGTCACTAGTGTAGATGATAGAATCGGCTTAAACATCTCAAGGGTTGCTTCGCGAATCAGCGCACGCCCATGAAGCTTCTCATCTTTCAGGTGCATACGTCTGTATATATTCTCAACAACGACAATGGAGTCATCGATTACCCGTCCTATAGCGACCGTCACCGCTCCAAGTGTCATGATATTCAATGTGATATCCAGCCAATTCAATAGCAGCAAGGCCATAAATATGGACACTGGAATTGAAATAATGGATATGAGAGTCGACTTCACATCACGAAGGAATAAAAGAATGATCAAGACAGCAATCAAACCGCCAAATAAGGCTTTTTCAACCATCGTGAAGACCGATTCTTCAATAGGCTCCCCTTGGTCAAGGGTAACGCCAATCTGAAGACCATCGATTTTTTCTTGCTCTTCCTCAATTAAATCCTTCACAGCATTGGCTACTGTTACAGTATTGGCTTCCTGCCCTTTCACTATCTGAATGGAAATGGCATCCTTGCCGTTCGTGCGGGAGACAGATTCTACCTTGCCAACTGTCTCAATCTCAGCGATATCACCAAGCTTTACGAATGGAGCTGGGTTCGTTTGAGATGGGGTTACCGGGATAAGCATTTCCTTCAGTTCATCGACTGTTTTCAGCTTCCCGTCAACACTGATGGCTTCTTCGCCTTCTTCAAATTCATATAATCCAAGAGAAAGAGCCATATCGCTCGCTTGGATCATTTGTTTCACATCATCTTCTTTCAGATCAAGCTCAGCCATCTTCTCTTTATCATAAGTGAAGTTGACTTCTTCTATATGCTGACCAGTGATAGCGGCTGATGCTACGCCGTCAAGCTTCTCAATCTTTGGAAGGATGGTGTCCTCAACCGTTGAAGTCAATTCGACAATATCCTCTTCCGTACTGCTGATAGACAGAGCCATAATTGGCATCATATTTAAACTGATCGACATGATGGATGGCTCTTCAGCGTCCTCTGGAAGATTCACGTTATCGAGGGCAGCCTGAAGCTCTCTCTTCTTCTCATCCATATCCACGCCATAGTCATATTCCACTTGTACTTGGGAAACATTTGAAGATGAGGTTGAATAGACAGCCTTGACATCTTCTAATCCCTCAACTGCTTTTTCCATTGGAATCGAAACATCATTCATGACCTGCTCTGGTGTCGCTCCAGGATATACATCCATTACCATCAAGTAAGGGATGGAGATATCTGGAATTGACTCCATCTTCATTCTCGTTCCTGAATAGATACCTGAAGCTGTAATGATGATTGTCAATAACCAAACAGCCAGTTTATTTTTCAGGACAAAGTTGACTAAACCTTTCAATTTTACACCATCCTCATATGTATTTTTTCTCACATTCTAGTTGACTGCCAAATCACAGCTTTTGTGCAATTGACTAAATTCCTACATTTACTTATAATAATGACCGAGTGGTCAGATGTCAACAAATTAGTCAGGAGTGTTAACATGATCAAGAAGCAGCTAATCATGGATACAGCGTTGGAATTATTTGCTGAAAATGGGATTGAAGCAACATCCATCAAACAAATTACAGATCGATGCGGCATTTCCAAAGGGGCTTTTTATCTTTCATTTATATCAAAGGATGAATTGATTTCTGCCATAATTGAGCATTTCATCAGTGAGTTTGTCGCAGAAATTGACCGCTCAGTCAGACAAACAGAACAGCCTAATCAATTGCTCTATAACTTTTTCTATTCCTCTTTCAGCCAATTTCAGGAAAAGTATCATTACGCCAACATTTTCATGAAGGAAAATCTAACGGCACTTAATCATGATATCTACCTGATGATGAATAAATATGACGCATTCATAAATGCCATTATCTTTTCAATTATCGACGTTCAATTCCCGAAGCTAGATGAAACAATGCGGGCTGATTTAGTTTTTACAATTAAAGGGTTCTCTAAATTCTATCCTGAATTAACCGCTTTTTCCAATTATCCGGTTGACCTGGATGTATTATGCCGCTCCCTTGCCGAGAAAACAACAATCCTCGCAAGACAAGCAACCATTCCCTTTATCACGGAGGAGTATTTCAGCACTTCTAAGGTATGCTACCAATCACCTAGTAAAGAACAGCTTTACGAATTGCTCCAACAGACGAAAAAAGAAATCGCTGATGATGTCATCCAGCAATCAATTGATTTATTGTGTGAAAGCCTAGAGGAATTAACCTTGCCAAAAGCCGTTGTACACGGATTATTAAAAAATCTCCAAACAAATTCACATAGTAAATGGGCAGCCTATCAATATGAGTTATACATTGAACAGCAGAAATAAGCAGAGTGATTATGGTTACTCTGCCTTTTTCATTCCAAATGCGAAAAAGGCAACCGGCTACATTGCCGACTGCCTTTCCAAATATCAGTATTCACTGTTTTTGATATACATTTGAAAGCTCCTGTGCTGCCTCACGCACTCGGTTCATTCCTTCTTCAATGATTTCCAAAGCCCTATCTGGATTAGCATTATGTCCTTCAATGATAACCTCATTAACAATTTCCATTCCAAACAGGGACCCGAAAACGGTTCTCATATAATTGACACTCATCTCCATAGGCGCCATTTCTGGAGTGGAATAAATACCGCCGCGCGCATTTAGGAGAAGGATTTTTTTATCTGGCATCAAAGGCACAAGATTTCCCTCTGCATCATACTTAAAGGTAAATCCTGATGCATATATGTAATCGATAAAGGTTTGCAGCTTAGCGGGAATCGTTAAATTCCATAGAGGGAATACAAACACAATAACATCGGCTGCAGAGAAAGCATCCATCGCTTTTTGCTTTGCCGCTAGCAGACGACTCTCATCTTCTGTCAGCTCTTCACCAGATTGGCTCTTCCCAAAAGCATCGAATAAAGTCTGTCCGAAATAAGGAGTATCCTCTTTAAACACATCATAGGTAGAGACATTGAGCTTTCCTTCTTTCCGTACAGTTTCCATAAAAACCTCATACATCTTGCTTGAGATCCCCTCTGTTGCCGGACGATCATTCGCCTTTACTACTAATACATTTGTCATTTATTCGTACCTCCAATTCAATTCTCTTTATATTCAGCAGTTCATATTCCTACTTAATTCCTACTAATCAACTTAGGAATGGTCAAAGTCAGGATAACACCGATACGTAAAAATCACAAAACATCTATCTTATCATGGCCAAAAACCAAACCATATTCCTATCATATGATAATATTTTCCAATCAAAATACACTTAAAGACTACTCTAAAATCAGCTATGTTATAATAGATTCACATTTTCCTTTTTTTACTAAGTTATATAGCATCTGGCACCACAGTTTCTTCTTTTTCTTATCAGTCGGACCTGTGCTTTCCAATAAATCATATGACAGTCTATTTTTCTTTTA
>CAJGCH010000086.1 GCA_904501845.1 uncultured Bacillaceae bacterium
AATAATTAACACTTTCAGACAATTATGCCAATTTGACCGAAGTGGTTAACTTTAGATTACCAATCCTCAACATGTTTTTCAATAGATACGCTTATCGTTTATATGATTACTAAGAAATAAACAATCATAATTACTTGAATCACGAACTTGGTGATTGTGCTCCCTACAAAACCGACGACAGAGCCCAAACCAATAGCTGCTGCGGTCTTGATGGACTTGCGATGGATCAGGAGCTCAGCGATAAAGGCACCTGCGAAAGGACCGATGATGATTCCGAAGCCAGGGATGATAAAGGGGCCAGCCAGTAATCCGATCGTGCTTCCCCATATTCCTGCCTTCGTGCCCCCGAATTTCTTCACACCTAATAAATTCGCTAAATAATCTGCCCCAAATAACAAAAGGACAAACATTCCCTGCACAAGCCAAAACAGCCAATTAAATGGGTCGAATGAGAAAAACAGGCCATATGCGAGCATTCCTGCCAAGATGCACAGCACGCCCGGAATGATCGGAAATATGAGTCCGACAAAGCCTATAATAAACAATGCCCAAATAATGAGCCAATAAATCCATTCCATATCTTGTCCCTCCTCTTCGTTCTTACTATCAGTTTAACCCAACTCTTCTATAACAGCCGAGCAAACTGCCTTGTATTATTGAACTAAGGCAGATAGAATAAAGATTGACATTAAAAAAAGGTGTTGTAGCCAAAATGAATATTTTTACTCAATTAGTTAAAAGCCTTTACTCGCCTAAGGATATTGCAAAATATCGTTTTCAAGGCATCGGTAAAACGATTTTTTACGTGTTCTTCCTTACATTCATTATGATTTTGCCACTCGCTATATACTTCACGATGGCATTTCTGACGAATGTGAGCGAATTCAGCACAGCATTGAAATCTGACATTCCGCCATTCGAGATTAAAGATGGCACTCTGCACTCAGATGCCGAAGCACCGCTGCTGATTGAAAAGGATGATTTTACGGTTCAATTCGACAGCACAGGCACATTAACCGCCTCTGATTTGAACACCTCAAGTGATGTGACGGTCGGCATGTTAAAGGATAAAGCAGTCCTGTTCGTTAACGGCCAAGCACAGGAGCTTGAATACTCCTTGATTCCCGGACTCACTCTAACAAATGAATCGGCAAGTGAATACATAGAAAACGCGAAAGCTTCTCTTTACTTAATCATTGGCCTCGTCATCCTCGTCATGTACTTGATGACAGCCACGCTTCAATTCCTAGAAGTGACATTGCTCGCTTATTTTGGCGGACTATTCGCTGCCATCCTCGGCCGCAGAATTAATTTCGGCCAGCAATGGCGCCTTGCCGCCTACAGCTTTACGCTTTCGGTTATATTCTTTACGTTCATGGATTTCATCCAAGTACCGGTCGTTGGCGATTTCTATGTAAAATGGTTTATTAGCCTTATGATGCTTTATATGGCCATCAAGGAATTGCCCGCTCCAAAGAAACCGCAAGCCCCAAGCAATTGAGGCAGCAAATATTAGCGAATGCCCGGATAACCTCCGGGCATTTTCTTTTTACTTTCTATTACAAAAAGATAGAGAAATCAGTTCAACTCTATTCTATTCACTCTCTTATCCGCATATAATCTAGTAAAAGGGGAAAGGCAGGAGGAGAATATGGTCAAAAAACTACTGATCTTCCTTGGCTGCTGCATTGTCATCTATTCCGTTTACTATGACCTGACACAAGGCACGATGCCGACAGTAACTCCGGCCACTGTGGATAAAACAAATAAAACCTACTATAATATAAAAGTGGAGCCCGGTGATACCGTCATCTCCTTAATAGAAGAGAAAGAAGGGGCGCTTCCGGTTCCGATTGAGCAGATTATTGAAGACTTCCGTACATTAAATAACGGGTTGAGCCCCGAAGAAATTAAAATTGGCCAGACATACAGATTGAAGGACTATTAAAGAGGTTGCCAATTCTCTTTAATTGTAATTACATGGCAACCGTTGATACAATAAACTAGAAATGCTTTTTGTGGCATAGAGGCAATACGCCTAAAAGGAGAGAATGATCAGTGAGTGAATTAATACATCGTACAAAAACCCGTCCCGTGAAAGTCGGTCACTTGACAATTGGTGGCAACGATGAAGTCATTATACAAAGTATGACAACAACGAAAACACATGATGTGGAAGCAACCGTGGCGGAAATTAACCGATTGGAAGAAGCCGGCTGCCAAATCGTCCGGGTTGCCTGCCCAGATGAACGGGCCGCACGGGCGATTGCCGATATTAAGAAACGGATTAACATTCCGCTCGTCGTTGACATCCATTTCGATTATAAATTAGCCTTAATCGCGATTGAAGGCGGAGCGGATAAGATTCGAATCAATCCAGGGAATATCGGCCGCCGCGAAAAGGTAGAGGCTGTTGTACAGGCCGCCAAAGCAAAAGGGATTCCTATCCGCATTGGCGTTAATGCCGGTTCTCTTGAGCGTAAGATCCTAGAGAAATACGGCTATCCAACAGCTGATGGAATGGTAGAGAGCGCCCTCCATCATATAAAGATTCTTGAGGACCTCGACTTCCATGACATCATCGTATCCATGAAAGCTTCAGATGTTCGCCTGGCAATCGAAGCATACGAGAAAGCGGCACAGGCCTTCGATTATCCGCTTCACTTAGGAATCACGGAATCAGGAACCTTATTCTCCGGGACCGTGAAAAGCGCGGCAGGTATCGGCGCCCTCTTAAGCAAAGGTATCGGAAACACGCTTCGTATTTCCTTAAGCGCGGATCCTGTTGAAGAAGTCAAGGTTGCGCGTGAGCTATTAAAGGTATTCGGTCTTTCAGCTAACTCAGCTACATTGATTTCCTGTCCGACATGCGGTCGCATCGAAATCGATTTAATTTCCATCGCTAATGAGGTTGACGAATATATTCAAAAAATCAAAGCACCAATTAAGGTAGCCGTTCTTGGCTGCGCGGTCAACGGACCAGGAGAAGCCAGAGAAGCTGATATCGGCATTGCCGGCGCGAGGGGCGAAGGGCTCTTATTCCGGAAAGGAAAAATTGTCCGAAAGGTTCCTGAAGCTATCATGGTTGATGAATTGAAGAAAGAAATTGACATTTTGGCTGAGGAATATTACGAGAAGCAACGCCTTGAGAAAGAACAAGCGAACGCAGCCGTCACCGAATAGGTAACAACAGGAGCTGGAATTTCCAGCTCCTTTTTTGTTGCCGCTCCCTTTAGAAGAAGGGGTAGACGAATAAGCCTGCCAAAACCGAAAAAAGACCAATCATGACAGCCGGGACTCCTAGAACCCGAAATCTTCTTTTAAGTGCACTAACCCCGGCTAAAAATCCCATCAAACCAAATATGACGGGATAGAGAAATAAGGATATAATGGACAGAAGAATGGCAACATAGCCAATCACCGGCTTCTTTTGCTGAATGGCTTCATCAGCCGGTTTTTCATCACCTTTTTGCGAGGTCCTATTATGCAAGTTGGCCATTCTTCTTTTCCGCTTTGACAATGTCTTCTCCCCCTTTTTATTCATGGAGCTTTCTTAGTGTTCTCGATGGAGAGGAATGTCATGAGAGAATATATTGCAAAAAGCAACAAAATATAGAACGTATGCGGAAATTTTCATTTGTACACTTACTTGGAGGAATAACCGTAATGAACAAACAAAAACGCTTTGGGATTGATATAGATGGGACGGTAACTTGCCAGGAATCATTGCTTCCCTTCATCAATGAGGCATTTTCCTTGCAGCTAACCCTTGATGATATCACTGAATATGAATTAACGCCGTTTGTCAACGTACCAGCACTTGAATTCAATCAATGGTTTAAAGAACAGGAGCCCCGGATTTATACGGAATCGCCAATGGCCGCTTATGCTGGACAAGTCCTGAACGAATGGAAGGAAAACTATGAGCTCTATTTCATCAGCGCAAGAGGTGAAGCCTTGCTCCCTGTAACAAAGCAATGGTTCGATAAGCACGACCTGCTTTACCATCATATCGAATTGATTGGCAGCCATGACAAGATTGCTTCCGCAAAAAAGCATCACATTGATTTATTCTTTGAGGATAAACATGATAATGCGGTCGCCATTGCAGAGGAATGCCGCATCCCTGTCATATTATTTGATGCCCCGTATAACCGGATGTCCATACCCGATAATGTCATCCGCGTTCACGATTGGATCGAGGCAAAAGCATGGGTGGACCGTTGGAGACAGGAAACAGCTGAATAAGAACAATAGAAGCTGAGCCGCGAGCTGCATTTAATGAGCTTGTGTGTTCAGCTTTTTTGTTTAAGATTTTGACAGAATTCTCGTGTATTAAGAACCCGCGTTTACAGCCTAAATAAAAAGAGGCTGGAACATAAGTATTTCAGTCCCAGCCTCTTTCATTTCAAGCTATCGAAAGCATACATACCTCTATTCCAAGGTGATGAGCAAACATCTTCATATCCTTTACCGTCATAAAGAGCGTTTTCGTGTTCACACCTGGATGAAAGGTGACGATTGTATCAGGCTGAAATGCATTATCTACAATGAGGTGAACATCGCGGGCTTGCTCACAAAGGAGCCCGAAGATGGACACAACACCCGGTACTGTGCCAAGCTTCTCCTTAAGCAAAGACTCAGAGGAGAATTTCATCCGCTTCTCATGTAAGCTATCCGCCAGATGCTGAAGATTGATTCGCTTCCCTTCATCCGTGACGACTAAGTAGTAGGCGGTTTTCTTTTGGTTAGTCAGGAATAGCGTTTTCGTCCGCACTCCTTGTTTGCCTTCGATATATTCGGATGCTTTTTCGATTGAGGTCGCAGGAGGATGCTCCACCACTTCATAGACAATCCCCATACTGTCTAAAGCATCAAAAACCTTCTTATCCTTATCCATAACGCTCCTCCCTTTTTATAAAAAAACGCCAAGCGTGCATTTGCACACTCGGCGGATAATAATCATTTCATGCTTAAAGCTTTGCAATCCGGACAGGTTCCATATATCTCGAATTTATGCCCAGAGATCTCATAACCGCCTAAATCCTCTTTGAGTTGTTCCATCGGGCAGGCATCGATATGACGTGTCTTGCCGCATTCCATGCAGATGAAATGGTGATGGTGATGGTTTCCTTCACATGCGAAGCGGAAGCATTTTTCTCCCGAGAGCTCTGTGGCCTCTAAAATGCCCAGCTTCACGTACAGCGACAGATTCCGATAGATGGTATCATAGCTCATGCCTGGATAAGAACTCTTTAATTGTTCGAGAACATCCTTAGCCGTTAAATACCGATTGCTTTTGGAGAATACGGTTAACATATCCTCTCGTTTCTCTGTATATTTGTATCCTTCGTTCTTTAGCAATTGAAGTGCTCTTTTTACATCCATAAGAAATCCTCCTTATCGGGTCACTTGCCATTTCTTGAACAGAATCGTTGCGAGTAAGACCAAGATGGCCAAGACGACAATGGTTCCTCCAGGAGCCAGATTCAAATAATAAGCGCTAAACAATCCGCCAATTACGGCAATCTCTCCAAACAGAATAGACATAAAGATGGTTTGCTTGAAGCTCTTGGCTACCTTTAGGGCAGCCGCCACAGGAAGAGTCATTAATGCTGAGACAAGCAATACGCCGACAATACGCATTGAAATGGCAATCACAAGAGCAACAAGGACGATAAAGATAAAATGAATGGTCTTAGCAGATATACCTGATGTCTTAGCATGTTCCTCATCAAATGACAGGAGAAACAGCTCCTTATATAAGAAAATGACCGTAAAAACGACAATGATACTAATGATGGCAATTATCCAAAGGTCTGCGCGTCCGACGGCACTTACACTGCCGAATAAATAGCTGAACAAATCAACATTAAAGCCATTGGCCATGGAAATGAAGATGGCGCCGAGTCCCACTCCGCCCGATAGGATAATAGGAATCGCCAGCTCTTGGTAATGTTTATAGACACTTCGAAGCCGCTCGATGAATAGGGAGCCCCCAACCGAAAAGCCCATTCCTAAATATAACGGGTTCAAATTGGCGAACAGTGCCGGGAATTCCTTGCTCAAAAGCAAGCTTGCCGCTATTCCAGTCAGAGTCACATGGCTTAGCGCATCCGCAATCAATGATAGCTTGCGCACAACAATAAAGACCCCTAACAAGGGAGCAATCACTCCGATGATCAAGCCGGACAAAAAGGCATTTTGTAAAAATTCATATTGAAACATCGCTAGCATACTATTTCCTCCACATTAATGATCATGCTTTATAGTGCAGACATCATGACCATAGAAAGCTGACATATCCTGATTATTCAGTTCCTCATACTCGTTTGAGTCGCCATGGAAATGCAGCCGCTTATTTAAGCAGGCAATATGAGTCACCTTCTCTGTAATGGTGCCTGTATCATGTGTAACCAAGATCAACGTTAAGCCAAGGTTACGATTCAAGTCATATAAAAGCTCATAGAAATTGGATACATTCTGCACGTCCACCCCGACAGTCGGCTCATCAAGGATTAACAATTCCGGATCACTCACAAGTGCCCGTGCAATGAAAACCCGCTGCTGCTGGCCGCCTGAAAGGTCACCTACGGTACGGTGCAAAAAGTCTTGCATGCCCACTTCCCTCAATGCTTGAATAACCTTCTCCCTGTGCTTCTTCGTATAGAAGCGGAAAAGACCTATTTTCTTCGTCAGGCCGCTTGCGACAACTTCCTCCACTGTCGCGGGAAAACCGCTGTTAAACGAATTCGCCTTCTGAGATACATAGCCGATCCGTTCCCAGCTCTTGAAGCGGCTAATCTTTACACCGAATAAGAAGATTTCCCCTTGCTGTACTTTATTGATTCCAAGTAGGAGCTTTAATAAGGTCGACTTGCCTGACCCGTTTGGTCCGACAATAGCCAGGAAGTCTCCCTCCCTGACGGTCAGATTAATATCCTCCAGGACATTTTCTTGCTCATATTTATACGTTATATGGTCTAATTTAATTATTTCTTCTTTCATAATCTCCCGCCCGTTAATAAGAATGATTACGATTTACTCAAGTAGTATACAGGAGCCACAAATGAATGTAAACCTATTTACTTAACATTTGTCGAATTGGTTCATTTTAGCCGCACCCTTTCATAATGTAACTATGGGGTGATAGGAATGAAGCTATTCGAAACCATTATCAACATGAAGCTAAACCGCATCACGACCAGTGAATTGCTTAGCTTCTCCAGTCAGCAAGGAGTCACGTTATCCAATTCAGAGGCCGAACAGATTGTTCACTTATTGAAAGGAAAATCCATAAATATTTTTGATGAGGCAGAGCGGAAGATCGTGCTCGAACAGATTGACGATATTGTCGGAGCTAAACGGGCTAAGCAGATTGAACAATTGTTCTACAGCTTGACCGGAAATTGATGCAAAAAAGAGGCCAAATCATCAGTTGATTTGACCTCTTTTTTATATAGGAATCGCTTCAGCTTTCGACCATTTGGCCAAGTATCATCTCTTGGAAATTCGTCCAATTCCCGTCCTTTAACATATCGATTTCATACTTATATGGCGCCTTCTTATTGTTCTTATCAGTACCGACATACGGCGTCTCCAGAATCTTCGGAATGTCCGAAAGCTGCGGATGATGGACAATATAATGAAGCGGCTTAAAGCCAATCTTGCCATAACCGATATTTTCATGACGGTCCTTTCTCATCCCGCGCTCATTTTTGCTGTCATTGATATGCAGTACTTTAATATTCTTCACACCGATTAATTTATCGAATTCATTTAAAACACCATCGAAATCCTCAACGATATTATAGCCGGCATCATGTGTATGGCATGTATCAAAGCAGACACTAAGACGATCATTGTGGGTCACGCCATCAAAAATCATTGCCAGCTCTTCAAAGCTTCGCCCGCATTCTGAGCCTTTGCCAGCCATCGTCTCGAGCGCAATCTGCACATCTTGCCCAGGAATGATGACTTCATTCAGCCCCTCTATGATTTTTTTAATGCCGATTTCAGACCCTTCGCCCACATGAGCACCGGGATGCAGGACAATTTGCTTTGCGCCGATGGCTTCCGTCCGCTCAATTTCCGAACGAAGGAAATCCACTCCAAGCTGGTAGGTAGCCGGGTTAACGGCATTGCCTATATTAATGATATAAGGTGCATGGACAACGATATCACTGATGCCGTTCGCTTCCATATGCTTTCTTCCCTCATCAATATTAAGCTCTTCGATTTTCTTTCTGCGCGTATTTTGCGGTGCACCCGTATAGATCATGAAGGTATTCGCCCCGTAAGATACGGCTTCCGCACTTGCTGCTAGCAGCATTTTTTTTCCGCTCATCGAGACATGTGAACCTATCTTCAAAGCTGTCAAGGTCAGTCCCCCCTACTTTTTCTTTAAGCGTCTTTCTCTCTTCTTAATTTTTTCTACTTCCGCTTTGACTTTCTTCTTATATCCAGGTTTTACTTTACGCAAATGCTTGGAGAATTTTCCGTATTTCTTCACTTCTCCAGCCTTGGAGCTGTCTTTTCGCTTTTTCCGTTTATTGCGGTCATCAATCTCAACCCATTCACCCTTGACGACATCACGGTTCAGGAAAGTGATGCCCATGGATTCCAATTTCCGAAGAGCTGGTTCATCCTTCTCCTCAAACAGGGTGATTGCAATGCCAGACATACCCGCACGCGCTGTCCGACCTGCACGGTGAATATAAAAGTCTAAATCCTGCGGGATCTCATAGTTGATGACATGGCTAACGCCTTCAATATCAATTCCGCGCGCTGCCAAATCGGTTGCGACGACGTACTGATATTTCAAGGAGTTAATTTCTTTCATGACCCGCTTTCTCTCACGCGCAGGCAAATTGCCATGCAGGCGTCCAACTTGAATACCTTTGTCCAGCAAGGAATCTGCCAGTTCATCAGCGTTTTGCTTCGTATTGGCAAAAACAAGTGAAAAGAACGGGTTTTGCAGCGCAAGGATTTCCTTCACTAATTTAGCTTTATCACGATGCCTCACCGGTACGAGAATATGCTCCAGCTTGTCCGCGGATGCCTTATTTGGGTCAACATGAATATGCTTTGGATTGTTCATGTATTTCTTAAGGAATGGCTGAAGCTTCTCAGGAATCGTCGCAGAGAACACAAGCATTTGCAATTCCGGCGCCATTCTTGCCGCCACCTTATCAACATCCTCCATAAAGCCAAGGTCAATCATAAGGTCTGCTTCATCAACGACCAGCGTATTGGCAGAATAGACAATCAGCGCGTTTTCCTCAATTAAATCCTTTATCCGTCCAGGCGTTCCAATCACCAAGTGCGGCTGCACACTAAGCTTATCAATTGAACGCTGCTTATCTGTGCCGCCAACATAACTTTTTATATGAATTTGTTTATCTTCCGGAAATTTTTCGTTCAGCTCTGTCGCTGCCTTGTAAATCTGCGTGGCAAGCTCACGTGTCGGAGCAGTAATGACGGCCTGTACCGCCGTTTCTTCCACTTGAATGCGAGCCATAATCGGCAATAGGAAAGAATGGGTTTTTCCTGTTCCTGTTTGTGACTGGCCGATAATGCTCTTACCACTCAACACGGATGGAATGACCCTCTCCTGAATGACTGTCGGTTTCTTGAAACCAACCTTCTCAACTGCCTCCAATACATGGTCCGGCAATTTAAATAATGTAAATGAACTCATTTTTAACCAACTTTCTCAACATGCTTAACACATATCCTTTTATCCTTTTCATATTACCTTATGTTAACTAGTATTCACAAGTTTTTAACGGATTAAAAGCCTATTCTTCTATCTCAAGGCACTTATCCACACTTGTCCGACATACCATATAAGGAACCGCGCAAGTTATTCATTTTTGCGGTTAATCCACAGAGAAAGGAGGCGAACAAATGCCACCAATGAGACCACCGATGTTCCTTCCTCCACGCGGAGGAGGCATGATACGGCCTGGTATGGCCCCTAGGGGAATGATGGGGGCTGCGAACAGCGCCGGGGCAAGAGGTTTATTTGCCCGCGGAGCACAGGGCGCCGCTGCCGGAGCCCCGCGTTCCGGAGGAATCCTCTCATCATTATTTGGAGGAGGCGGAGGTTCTGCCGGCAACGCTGTAACAGCAGCTCGTTCCGTAACTGGCGCTGCTGGAGCCGCAGCCAAAGGAGGAACTTCCTTGACAAGTATCATGAATGGCACGCAAAAGGTCCTCGCTGCAGGTGAAAGAATCGTTCCAATGGTCCGTCAAGTACAGCAATACGGCCCATTGATTAAGAACTTGCCATCCATGTGGAAAATGTACAGAGGGCTGAAAGCGGCTGGCACAGGTACTGATTCTGCCGAAACCCCGCCAGTTGAGGAAGCGAGCACTGAGCAAGCCGAAACCGTCGCGGCAGCGGCCTCTTTGCCAATAGAGGAAGAACTGAAAAATGAGCCGAAAAAAAGCTCAGCTCCGAGGCCATCCGTGCCTAAATTATTCATTTAGTAGAT
>CAJGCH010000087.1 GCA_904501845.1 uncultured Bacillaceae bacterium
GCCCCATTTTGCCAAGTTTTCCACATGCTCTTTCGTGATGACTCTTCCATCCAATTGTCTTAATACGCTTTCAAGCAGCACCTTGATTGAATAAGGCAGCTTCGTTACTTCACCTGCACCAGCTTCTTCCAAAGCTTTTAAATTGTAGTAATGATAGCGTTTACCGTTAATTTCAAAATGCTTTTGTGAGTTGAACACATCATTTTTCCCCAAATCCAATTACCCCCTCTAGGTAAAAGATAATATTAAGAATACATACTCAGAAAAGGTTATGAACTTTTTCCAATCCTAATATTCTAACAATTTAATATTAATATAACCTTTTCATAATGTAAAATATAAGTAATTTATAGAGGGTTATAAGTTATACTTATCGCGATATAACATTTTTCAGAAAATTATAATAAAGGCCGGCGAGAGAATCTCCCAGCCGGCACTCCTAACGAAGCTCATTGTATTCATTCAGCTCTGATACGTATTCATTTAATGTTTCGCGAAATTGGACGAGCTGTTCACGCTGATGCTCGCTTGCAACTTCATCCGCATTTTCAACTTGCTGGTACGCTTCATTGATCTCTTCCCAAAAACGTTTTACTTCTCGTCCGAATTCAGGGTCATGCTTCATCGCCTGCAAGTTTACATACACATCGGTAACTTTTCTCATACCATTTTGTGCAGCTTCGAAAGCGGCCATCTTATTTTTATGATAGGGCATGTTATATCCTCCAATCCTATTTCTCGACCTTTATGGTGCACCAACATAGGCGGCCTTATTCTAAGGTGACCTTTGCGTGAAGGATTTGGCAGACCAGCAATCGAATTGATTCCTACTTCCCTACCCATACTACAACACAAGGAGGGATTAGATATGAGCAATAAACGAAAGCATGCCATTGAACCAGATAAACAATCCGGCCAGCCAAAGCCGATGAGCGGCTCCCATAAGGTCAAGAACCGTAATCATACCCGCCAGAAAAGTAAATCACATCATGATATGTAAGCTGCAAAAAGCCGGTTAAGCTTCCTTCCGGCTTTTTTCTCTTGTCACCCTTTTCATTGAAGAGGAATATAATGAAAACAGCACCGTGTAAATGGGGGTAATCTCATGTGTTCTTCTAGCTGGGGGCATGAACAAGAAAAAGCTATGTTGGGATCGTTTTATTTAGACCCGTTCACCACCTATTTAGATGAGATGGAGTTTCGGGTTGATTTATTCGAGGTGGATGAAGGCTATTTAATTGAGGCAGAACGAAAGCAAACACCAAGAGGCAACATCTGTATCGAGATTAATGATGATTATTGTGCCATCGCGCTTTATCAATCTGTCGGCATAAAGCAAAGGAAGATACTATTCCCATTTCGGCTCGAGGAATTAGCCATCCATGCCGAATTGGAAGAGGAACTGATCCAAATTTATATAGGCAGACAATCAAGCCCTATCCAAAAAGGGCCGTTTTCTCTTTGGATTCCCCCAAATGAAGCCTAATCTCATATTCATGTGTAAAACGACAAAAAAAGTGGTAACTGAATACCAACTAATCATTCATGGGAGTGAGTCATTATTGGATTATGTATGGTATGCAAGTTACGGCTCCAATTTGTTCGAAGACCGATTTCATTGCTATATAAACGGAGGAACGCCTGAGGGTTCTGCTTATGCGGAAGTAGGTTGCACCGATAAAGCCCTGCCCCTGAAGGCAGCAACAATCTCAATGCCTTATGAGCTGTATTTCTCGAAGTTTTCTAAACGATGGCATGGAGGAGTAGCCTTTATTGATATCGTCAAGAACCCTTCAGCCAGGACTTATGGGAAGATGTACTTAATTACAAGTGATCAATTCCAGGAAATTGTCCAGCAGGAAAATGGAGATCACGACATGAAAATAGACCTGGCACTTGCCAAAGAGGTCCATACCTACTCCTTTAACCAATCATGGTATGGAAACATCCTCTATCTCGGGGAAAGGGACGGCTGCCCAATCTTTACATTCACAGCAAATGAAGAAATGAAGGAACAAGCTATTACACCTCCCTCCATCCCCTACCTGCGCAATCTTTATAGAGGGTTATGGCCATTACACCAGGACAGGGAAAAAATCATTGATTATCTATCCTCCAAAAAAGGAGTAAAGGAAATCTATTCGAAAGAGGACCTTTATGAACAATTCCCAGAAATGATAAAAAACCGAACTTAATGACAGGTTCGGTTTTCTCGTTTTCTCGTTTTATGAATCCCTAGAAGAACAGCTCATCAGCTTTCATTAATAATTCCAGGTCCCTGTTTTGAATGAATTTCCCAATGTAGTTAGTCGGCTGGTCCTGTTTTAAGATCTCAATCGCGATATGCATCGGTACCCATCGCAGCACAAATCCGTCGTTGATTTCTGCCTCCGTATAGCTTGGATCCTTCAGTTCCCCAGTTGCTTTTGCCTTATACCCATAGGAAATTTGCAGATGGCCTACTTCTCCGCGGTATTCAAGCGTCATCCCAAGCTCCTCGATGTCCTCGATCATGGTTCCGACTTCTTCTTCAACTTCCCTTTTTAAGGCGTCATAAATCGTTTCATTGTTTTCAATACCGCCACCAGGCAGTTTATGATAATTTCCATTGGCAACAAATAAAAGAGCTATCTCATCACGGTCATTAATGACTACTGCTCTAGCTGCTTTTCTAACACGGTATGCCTGGTCCGCATGTTGTTCGAAACCATCATCATAAATCTCCTTGATAAGTTCCATATTGTTTGTGACCCCTTTTATATAATTCTTATAGAAATTTCTATCTAATTTTACCTTGTTTTTTCAATAAATGATATAGATAATCTCATCCATATTTATGATTATGCCTCACAATATCCCGTTGTTATGCTATAATTATGTACATTTCTACTATTTACTGGGCGAAATTGATATCCTCAACCCTTAAGATGTAACCATCAAACAGTCCCCCTTTTTGCCAATTATGAGACAATTGGAGGAAGATGATGAACCGAATCATTTGGAAAACAATTGGGGCTTCAATCTTATTTTGTCTCTTTGCCCTGGTGTTTTTTACTATAAAAGTTCATGACACGCTTGAATCAAGAAACAAGATTGACCTCGGATATGTCGAAGCCCTCCATGTGATGGCATCAAGAAATTATGACTCTAAAGAAGAGCTGGCTTTGAAAAATCAATTAAAGCAGAAAACATCGCAATATATCCAGGTTTTCTATGATCCCAGACAGCAAGCCATTGCCTCCTATGCCATGGAAGTACTCGATAAGGCCCGCAGCAAAAATATTCATTTGATTGGAGAATATCCGACTCCGCCTCTTGATTTGATTCTTTTCCAGGATAGCAAACAGTTCTATCGATATTCCCAAATCAGGAACACGAATGGCTACTATTCCGATTTGGATAAGATCATCGGCATCCTTCCCCATGATACGCACGCCAGCCGCTCCGCAAACACGCAAGAAGAACTCATCCATTACATCGTCATGCATGAATATAGCCATTATGCCCTTATCCAAAAGATACAGGCTTTAGGCATACGTGCAACCATACCTGAATGGTTCTTAGAAGGTTACGCCGAATACATAAGCTTTACTCATTCTGAGGATGTTTTGCGTTCTATTCCTCCGGATACCGTCATTCCTTTTGAAAATCTGGAGAAACCGCAGCAATGGAAGCATCTGCGCACGGCTGGTGCGACAGATATATACCGGCAGAGTGAGGAGGCTATCTCCTATATCATTAACCTATACGGCAGTGAATCTATTATAAACATCCTTATGCAAGCGGGCCGGTCCAAATCATTTGAAGACGCGCTCAGGCAATCAACAGGACTAAATTATGATGAATTGGAAGAAGCATTAGCAGCTCTAAGATAAAGTCGCACACCATGGAGCCCTTTTTGTAATCATATTAAGTAATGTGCCTATTCTTAAATATAGGCAATAATAAAAAGGCAGACCTGATTAGGTTCTGCCTCCTCACTGACTAGACATCAGAAAATATTGTTCATATGGCGTAATATCAATCTTTTCCTCCGCAAGCTTCTTCTTCAAAAACTTATGATCACGTTTTGGCGTAGCCAATATGTAGCCTTTAATGAGTATATCCATCGTAATCGAGGATGCCTTCTCCTTGAGCGCGATCTCTCCAATCTTCCCGGCAATCTTATGTCTCGCCACGTCCCGAAACAGCTCGGGCACAGGACTGACCAGCTCCTCAAGAAAAGCTTTTTGTTCATCCGCCCACAAATGCCTGGTCTTTTCCACGTAATGAACTTCCCAATCCATGTCAGATTTCCCATCTTCCTTAGGAAGCTTCTTCAGGAATTTTCTGAACATGAAGAATCCGCCAATGCCCATAAAGACAATCATAAAGACAATCCAAAACAGGATGAACCAAAGAAACCATCCCTCAAGCACGTTCATTCACCCCTAATTGTATTTAATAGAATATCATTATTATAGCAAAGGATTGCCAGGCATCAACTAAATTACCTAAATATTAGCATAAATAAAAAGGAGATCCGAAAGCATATAGACAAATACTTCATGCATACACTGACTCAGAAGCACTTATCGCTCGAGCATGACCTTCATTGGAGTAATTTGTCGGAAAAATCAGTTAAAGGGATGAAAGACAAGAATGCTCATGCTTAATCTCAGAAAACGGCGGATAATTGCCCATTCTCCCCTTTGTCAACCCAGTATGTATTTGATATAAATAAAACAAGTTCTTCTTATCAGACATGCAGACTGGGATGATATTCGCCGGAAGGAAAGCCTTTGGTTGTCGGTAACAATGTACGATTGGAATCCACTATCTTTAAGGAGGCTACAATTAATGGGTAAAAAAGTCCACAGACGCCGGGAAGTCAGACGATTACTGCGGGAAGAAATAAAGAAAATGGATTCTCTCACAAAGCCAGCACCAAATGAACAAATTTCGACAATAGGACATGAAAAAATCAGCTTATAAGCTACCTGCAAACTGTACGCAATAGGGGTTGAGAATATTTTATTTCTCAATCCCTTGTTTGGTTTTTAAGTTAAAATGATTTTTAAAGAAATAAGCAAAACCCGCATAATCTCTTATCCTTCCTCACTCTTTCCCCCTATCTTTTTCCTATAATAAGACAATAAATGTTTCCTTCCTAAATCATGGGGTATTAATGCTTGTGAGGCCATTATAGCCAATACAAACCATATACGGAGGGATTTGTTAATGTTTTTACACAAAAAAGAATTACAGTTTGAAGCGAGACCAGAAAAATCTGATCCATTATTAGCGAAACAAATCCAGGAGCTCATCGGCGGGCAATTCGGTGAAATGTCTGTCATGATGCAGTACTTATTCCAAGGATGGAGCGTTAGAGGAGAAGGCAATCAAAAATACAAGGATTTGATCCTTGATATTGCCACTGAGGAAATTGGCCACGTAGAAATGCTGGTTACACTCGTAGCCCGTCTGCTTGACAAAGCACCAGTAGAAGACCAAGAAGCAGCAGCTAAAATGCCTGTAATTGGTGCGGCTCTATCCGGGATGAACCCGCAGCATGCGATCGTTTCCGGTTTAGGCGCACGCCCAGCTGATAGTGTCGGAAACCCATGGCAAGGAAGCTATATCATCTCAAGCGGAAACTTGCTCGCTGACTTCCGTGCCAACTTAAATGCTGAATCACAAGGAAGATTACAAGCTTGCCGCGTTTATGAAATGACAACAGACCAAGGAGTCAAGGATTTATTAGCTGTCTTGATTGCACGTGATTCCTACCACCAAAACATGTGGGCAGCTGCTATCGCAGAGCTTGAGGAGAAAGAAGGATTGCTTGTTCCTAGCACATTCCCTCGTGAAAAAGAACGTCTTGACCTTGCTTACTCTCTCTATAATCACTCTGAGGGCGAATACAGCAGTGAAGGTTCTTGGGCACATGGCCAAGCACTGGATGGACAAGGTGAACTTCGCTATGAATCCACTCCACCAGTAGAAGGCGGCATCCCAATGCTGAAAGCAGCACCACTAGCTACGCATAATACATTGCCTGCTGATAAAGATAAATCAATGATGTAAGGATATAAAGTCCGAAAGAGGGCAGAAAATGGTTGTTACTCAACCTTTCTGCCCTCTTTTTTGTTCCATCCCTATTTTTCTTGCTGACAAATGAGCTAGTCCTAAACTATGAAGATTTGGCACATAGTTAGAAAAAAGAATCTTAACTAATCGTTTCTTGCCGGTTTAACCGAACACGGATTAAACGATTTTGTACAGCTCTAGCCGATCGCCCCATTAATGCTCCAATTTCGTTATGGGTCATTCCGTGAGCGTAAAATAAATGCCAAATGCGTTCGTCCTCATCCTCCGTCCATTTTTGTCTTTCTTTTAACGGACGGTTATGGAAATCACTCTTTCTCTGTTTGTCGACCCACGCCGGCTCAGGAACCAATGAATGCTTCTCGATTCTCGAGAAGTTGATTATACACTTATTTTCCTCTGCCCATGCCCAGAATTCCTGAATATCAATTAGGGAAAATGTCCTTTCTTTGGCATAAGCCGTCTTAAACGGGAGGTCCCTGTCTTTCATCCAGCGATATACGGAACCTACATCTACTTTCAGTGCTGCGGCGAGCTCATAGGCGGTAATCCCTAGACATTCTTTCGCTTTGGCCATACCGAGTCTATGCAGCCGCCTCATAAGCGAATCTTTATTTCGTTCAAGGTACTTGGCTATTCTCTCCAGCTCGTACTTGCCATATGTATTAATCAGATACTCATCTTCCTCGGCAGTCCATTTACGATAGGCGGGCTCCTTTAAATTCAAAACCTTAATCCTCTTATAAACAGAATTAGCCGATTTACAGAGCTCTGCTGCTATTTCTTTAACTGACTTGATTTTAACAGAATCTCGGAGAAATTGATCCTCCTTTTCTGTCCAGCGCTTTCTTTGCTGTGTCATAACTCTCTCCTCCGGTTACTATTTTCTCATATTTTTTTCACTTTGTTTCATAGCTGACACATTTGAAAGGTTTTGTAATCATGAGCTGTCAGCTATCCTTCGCAACCAAAGTAGAGAGATACTAATGGAAAGATAAATAAAAAAAGAACCGCCAGGAATAGCGATTCAATAATAAGAAAAACCGATGAGGGCTATAACAACCTCTCTAGCTGTTTTATTCTTCGTTTTTGTTACATGTTGAGTCCATTCATCCAAACTCTTTTATCCCCAACTTTCATTCAATAAAAGGTGTCCACTTATTGAGTAGACATCCCTTTACCCATTGGTATAGCCTTCTTCAGAACTACATCCCTATAATATTTCCTTAACGTCACTGTGAATACTTACTAGTTGTTTCTGTGGTCTGCAGGTAATAACCCATGCCCCTGGCTGTCCGCACAAACTGTTCACCAATTACCGTTCGTAATCGCCTAATATTAACTTCCACAGTATTCGTTTGTATGCCATCAGAGGATGAATAACCCCAGACTTGCTGGAGTATTTCTTCTTTTGTTACAGGGCGATTTTGATTTCTTGCTAAGTATACCAAGATGGCAAATGGCTTGTCTGGAATGAGTGCCTTCTCTCCTTTTACGTATGCCAATCGATTGATCAAGTCAATTCGAATATCTCCAGCGATAATCTCGGTTTCATCATCCTTATCTTTCACGGAAACTAAACGCTCTTGTTCCCGAAAGAATGCTCTCAAAGTTGCCAACAGTATAGATAAATCATATGGTTTAGTAATATAATGAGCTGCTCCTGTTTCTAATCCTGCAACAACGTCGAATGTGTCACTGCGACCCGATATAAAGAAGTAGGGAGTAGGATTTACTTGATTAATGAGCCGAGCCACTTCCATTCCACTTGTGATTTGATTAAGAGCAGACACATTAAAGTTCTTCAACATGATGTCAAGCAGCAAGAGATCATACTTCTGTGCTATGCCCGCTTCCACGGCTTCTTCTCCTGTTTGAAAATAATCGACATTGTAACCTTCTCTTTTCAGAATCTCAAAGAGGGGCTTCCCTATGTCTTTTTCATCGTCTAAAAATAAGATTGAATACTTCATACTTAATTTTCACTCTTTCCTATTTTTCTTCCTTTATTTCCGGAAAACAACAATAAAGCTTGTTTCTCCTGATTGTTTACTTTTTACAAGAATGTCTCCATTGTACTCTTTTAATATCTTTTTAATGATATGGAGTCCGATTCCAACACCTGATATATTTCGCACATGACGGGCTCGATAGTACCGCTCAAATATCCGCTCTCTTTCATTCTCTGGTATGTAGACACCCCAATTTGTGACTTTTACAGCCGCTTTATTGTTGTAGCCTTATATTGCAAAGTTTTATAATAGCAAAAAACCGTCCAAAAACGAACGGGTTTTTCAACAAATATCTTTTCCTTTTTTCTCTTTAAGCGATTCATTTATTGATCATACTTCTTTCAGTCACATGACGCTCGATGAATATCCGTTAGCTTCATCTGTTTCTTTTGCTTTAGGAAATACAATAATGAAGCTGGTTTCCCCTAATGATTGGCTTTCCACCAATATTTCACCGTTATATATATTCATTATTTTTTTTAAAATATGAAGTCCAAGTCCTAGTCCTGAGGTATTTCGTGTATTACGAGCCCGGTAATACCGCTCGAATATGCGCTCTTTTTCGTCTTCCGGTATGCCAATACCCCAGTTAGTGACTTTTATAGCGACTTTTTGATCGAAGCGAGGCTCCTCTAAAATTCCTATAACTACCTGATTGGAATCAACTGAATACTTTGCTGCGTTTTCTAAAAGTATACTCATAACAATTAAAAAGTGTTCTCGATGAACTCTTATGTATTTTTTTTCAGTCATTCCATCTGTTTGGATAAAATCCATATGTGGAAGTCGAGAATAAGCTTGTTGGACCGCAAAATTTATAAGCTCTCTTACAGCATAGGTAGAAGATGGTCCCAGTGTTTTTGTATCTTCTACCTTTGTCAAATCTGTAAATACCCTTAGAATGGCATCGACTTTCAATGTAGCTTTATCGATTCTTTCTAACAGTTTATTCAACTGTTCTTTATCTTCTGTTCCATAGTAGCGGATCAAGTCTACAGATTGCTTAATCTCTGTTAGGTAAGAGGCCGTTTCATGAGAAACGTCTTGAAATATATTTTTGTTAGCGACATACGTTTCTTGTGCACGGATATGTAAGTTGATCAATATGTCGCTGACTTTCTCGAGTAACTTACCATGTTTTCGACCCACGTTAGTATATTTTTTAGAGCCTGACACCGCTAATACTTTTTGCTGCTCCTCAATAACCCGCTCAAACTCCCTTAGCTTCATTAATTGTGTAATGTAGGCAATACCGATAACCGCAATATAAAGAAAAACAAAGGTTACTCCTCCATAAATCAGCGTATTATGAACCGGTTTAGCATAAAGTTCTGTTAGGTCTCGCTCAATAATAATTTTATCTTGATGACCTTCATGGTCTACATGGTAGGCTAATTTGTAAATCCAATGGTGTCCACCAGTCCTTTCCATTGCTATGCTAGTTGGTACAAGCAAGCCGCTTTCATATTTACCTTTTTCTTTTCTTGCTAAAGCGTTAGCCCCAAATTGTATAAACTTCGATTTGATATAAGATTGCGTGTCAATTACCCCGTCATATAAAACCTCATCATCATTAACAAACACCTTGAGTTTGTCATTTTTAAAGGTGCGGTACCTAGATAACACTCCACCTATTCTAACACCCTCTTCTTCTCTCATATGTACACTGTCTTGTAGTAGTATGTCTTTTGTTTCTGATACAATTTTGTCCGTACCTAGTATTTCTCTACTGGTTTCACGGTCAATGTCGTTATATAGGACGATAAACATGAATGGCAAATAAAAGAACAGAGCTATAAATAGTGATAGTAAAAGCATTCGAATAAAGGAAGAATATCGGTACTTGAAGTTTTTTTCCAAGATAAAAGCCCTTCCTTTCTAAGATTTTGCTTTTATTATCTATTCTCGAGCTCGATAATATACAAGAGTTCACCATCTCTACTTAACCCTCCTACATTGAACTGCTTTTTGAAGGCTCTCCTTACAAACTTCCATCATTTCGTTATCCAGGTTATCGATTCTAAATTAATCACCCAACAGATGGATCATCCCTTCAACTGGATACTCTTGCAACTATCAGAAAAGTAAAGATATAAAGTGCTTCGTTTTCAAATTCATGTAGTGAAACAAAAAACATCATTTCTCACATATCTTCAAAATTAAAAGAGGAGGTCGAATGCGCCTCCTCTTTCTTGTTAAGCTAGTTTTGCCCTTTTAGGAGCAAGAATCCCGTAGTGAATCATCTCCGATCTCGTATCTAAGAAGAATCTTAAATTTCCCGGTTCTAAATCGCCAGTTGATTTTCTTAGGTCAAAAAGAACCCGATCAGTTGTTCGATATACAGCCAATCTACTACCTTTGAAGGCAGATAAAC
>CAJGCH010000088.1 GCA_904501845.1 uncultured Bacillaceae bacterium
AATTAAAAAGTTATGGCTATACAACAAACCAAAGAATCTATGGAATAGACCAGTTTATTGGAGAAACCCACTTATGGGGCAAAGGAATTGGCACCTCAATGATTCTAATGATGTTACATCACCTGAGCATCAATAAAAATGCTTCTAGAGTTGTGTTAGAAGTGAAAAAAAGTAATGGTAGAGCGATTTCAAGTTATAAGAAATGTGGCTTTAGGGAAATAAAAGACCTAAACAATGACATTTGCTTAATGGAATGGGTGAAATAACCGACTAAAGTTCTGTATTTTCTTATAGAACTAATGGGGGCATTGATTCAAGAAGGATTAATGCCTTTTTGTGTTGAACTACTTTATCGGAGTAAGGGGATAGTTTAGCTCGATAAACAATAGGAAATTTAAGCTGAAAATAAATTAAAAAGGAGGGAGATAGTTGGTTTATATCGCCAAGACTCAAAGAGGAGCATTTGTATATGTGCTACTATTAATGATTTTGCTAATTTCAAGAAATGATTATTCCAGAGGACTATTATACATTCAAATAACATTTTGTTTAATCAATCTTGGTTCAATATTTATCAAATATAAATTTGAGATAAATGAAGACTCTTTGACATATGAAATATTGTTTTTTAAATTGCCTTTATATAAAAAAAGTATATACCCCAATCAAATAATTCAGATTAAATTTAAACGAATGGGTTGGTATACCAAAGGTGCCATCATACAAGTTAAAAAAGGATTTAACATTCGAATTGCAAATTTTGCTCCCGGTGACGTATTTAAAGACTTAATTAATTTCGCAAATAAAAAAGGTATTTCCTATTCTAAGACGAAAGATTATTGTATTTTAGAAAAATAGCCCTCTTCCAATGCAGGGATATTACCGTAATATCTGGACTGCACTTTTTTGTCATGCAGCTATAGGGCAGTTTAACTGAGTAAAAGTAAAAAACTGCATTTGAGGAGTAGATTACATATATGATTAAGGCTGTCATCTTTGATTTAGATGGTACTTTGTTGAATAGGGACGAGTCGGTAATGAAATTTATTGATAGTCAATATCAAAGATTAAATAAGTGGGTTAACCATATCCCAAAAGAAGAATATATTACTCGATTTATAGAACTCGATAATCATGGTTACGTTTGGAAAGATAAAGTGTATCAACAACTAACTGAGGAATTCGACATTAAAGGGATAACTTGGGAACAATTACTTCAAGATTATATAAGTCGTTTTAAAGATAATTGTGTAGCCTTTCCCAACCTGTTTAATTTGTTAGAGGAACTTAGTAATAAGCAATTAATTCTAGGGATGATTACGAATGGAATGGGCCAATTTCAAATGGATAATATCAAGGCGTTAGGAATCGAAAAATATTTTAAAGCAATCCTAGTTTCGGAATGGGAAGGACTTAAAAAACCTGATCCAAATCTATTTTTACGGGCCTTGAATCAACTTAATGTTTCGCCTAATCATAGTGTGTATGTTGGAGACCATCCTGAAAATGATGTTAAGGCTGCTCAAAAAGTAGGAATGAAAGGAATTTGGAAAAAAGATACTCAATGGAGCAATGTTAGTGCAGAGTTTATTATAGATGATTTGATGGAGTTGCCCTCACTTATCCAAAATTTTAGCAGGTAAGTATATTAGTCTTGCTAACTTGCAATCTGGCGGGAACACAATTTTTTCTACTAAAGAGGCTTAAAATGATAGGTATGTTTGTGAAAAGGTTTGCTTAAAAAACGGAGACGTTGATCGAAGAAGGATTAAGGTCCTTTTATGTTGGACTTTTTATGGAAGCAAAGGATTAGGTTAGTTTAATAAAAGTTTGACTATTTTGAAATATATTTACAAATGCTAAGTAACTTGATAGTATAATTGGTAATCAATTAACAATCCAAATAATGTAATCGCGATGAAGAGAAGAGTAAATAAAACTAATTCTTCACAGAGAACTCCAGCCGCTGAAAAGGGGTAAGAATTATTTATTGAACCAAGACTCTGAGCATTCGCATTGGAACTTAATTTGTAATAAGGGATAGTGCGACAGATGCTCCTGTTATAGAGCTAGAGTATAAGTATTTATTGATACTGTACCTGAAGAGGTTAATATGGAGACATATTAATAAACTGGGGTGGCACCACGAATATAGAATCTCGTCCCTAAGACTGAAATAGTCTTGGGGGTGGGATTTTTTTATTGGATAAAAATAAAGCAAAACATTTTCCGAATGGAGGGATAAAAATGAGTGGAGAGAAAACAGAAGTTTTTCATCATATTGAAAGGGTTGTTGACGAAGATTTAAGGAATGGTACTTATAAGAGAATAATTTGCACGAGGTTTCCCCCTGAGCCAAACGGTTATCTTCATATTGGAAGTGCCTATGCAATCAATATGAATTATAGGATTGCCCAAAAATTTAATGGGGAATTCAACCTTCGCTTTGATGATACAAATCCTTTAAAAGAAGATAGTGAATATGTAAATGCCATTATTGAAGACGTTAATTGGTTAGGATATAACACTGCTAATCGAATATTCTATGGCTCAGATTATTCGAATGACATATATAATGCTGCGATTCGTTTAATAAAAAAGGGGAAAGCGTATGTTTGCGAATTATCACCGGAAGAAATTACGGAATACCGTGGGACTTTGACTGAGTCGGGAAAAAACAGTCCTTATAGAAACAGACCAATTGAGGAAAATATTGATTTATTTCTTAGGATGAGAAATGGTGAATTTCCAACGGGATCGAAGGTATTAAGAGCAAAAATTGATATGGGTTCGCCCAATATTAATTTAAGGGATCCTATCTTATATAGGGTTATACATGCAAGCCATTATAGAACAGGTGACGAATGGTGCATATACCCCATGTATGATTTTGCCCATCCCATACAAGATGCTATTGAAGGCATAACCCATTCCTTATGTTCAATAGAGTTCAAAAATCATCGTCCTCTATACGAATGGGTTCTAACAGAACTGGAAATGAAGGAACCGCCAAAACAAAGAGAGTTTGGAAGACTTAATATAACTGGTGTTGTAACAAGTAAACGGTATTTGAGAGAGCTAGTTACAGGAAATTTTGTGGATGGATGGGATGACCCTAGATTACCAACATTGAGAGGTCTCAGAAGAAGAGGCTTTACCCCTAAAAGCATACGAGCTTTTGTTAATGAAATTGGCTTTTTCAAGAATCAAAGCACTGTTGATATTGCTATGCTTGAAAGCATTCAACGTAATGAACTAAAAACAAGAGTGAATAGTGTAATGGCCGTTTTAAATCCTCTCAAAGTAACGATCACAAACTATGATGAAAAAAAGTCCGAACTTTTATCTATTGAAAATAATAAAGAGAATCCTGAGCTGGGATCGAGGGATGTGCCTTTTTCAAGAGTGATTTATATTGAAAAGGACGATTTTATGGAAGTTCCGGCAAAAGGTTATAAACGATTGGCATTAAATTCGGAAGTTAGATTAAAAGGTGCCTATTTTATTAAGTGTAATGAGGTTATTAAGGATGAAGCTACAGGTGAGGTGATTGAACTTCTATGCACCTATGACCCAATCACCAAAAGTGGAACAGGGTTCACAGGAAGAAAGGTAAAGGGAACGATTCATTGGGTTTCGGCAGATAGCTGTATTTCAGTAGATATAAACTTATTCGATACATTATTTGAAAACGAAATGATTGTACTTGATAGCGAGAAAACGTGGGATGAAAAGATTAATCCAATGTCCAAGGTACTTCTAAAGAATTGTAAAATAGAATCTTGGATAAACAATGCAAACATGGAGGATAGGTATCAATTTTTCCGGCACGGTTATTTTTGTTTAGATAAATACTCAACTGGCAAAAAGTTGATTTTCAATAGAATTGTCTCACTGAAGGATTCTTGGAAAGGAAAACAAAGCTAAAAGGATAGGAAGGCATTTCACTGCCTTAGGTGAATAAATGTAATTAAATTTGCTTGGGAATTAGCAGAAAACGATTAATGCCCTTTTCTGTTGCACTTCGGAAGTAAAGGTGCAGGTTTTGTTGAAGAAGGAAAATGTCATATGGAGGGTCTATGTCTAATAACAGGTATCACAGAGCTTTCGGAGTTTACGGTATCTATGTAGTGGATGGAAAACTCCTGGTAATAAATAAGAATGGTGGTCCTTATATAAATCGTTTTGACTTACCAGGAGGAAGTTTAGAAGAAGGTGAAACTTTAGCAGGAGCAATGAAAAGGGAATTCCTTGAAGAAACGGGTCTAGAAATTGTAATAGAAGAAAACATTGGGGTGATAGATTTTAAACTACCTTGGTTGTGGAAGGAGTTTACGGATGTTCATCATATTGCGGTCTATTATGTCGTTAAAAAAGTGGGAGGAAAAATAAAAATACCTGAACAATTCGAAGGCCAAGACTCATTAGGAGCCGTTTGGATTTCTGAAAAAAATGCTTCTTTAGATAATGCTTCACCGTTAGTGTTAAAAGCGTTTGAGTGGTTAAAGACAAAGGATTTAGGGATAGATGCCGAAGTGTATAAGGATTGGATAGTCTCTAAATAACATTTTGTTATTCAGCTAACTGGGCATTCATCCAAGAAGGATTTAAATGCTTTTTAACGAATAAGTTTCTAACACCATCATTCAAATAAGGAGTTGGTTTATAGTGTGTGGGATTAAACACGAAATATCGAAAAAGAGATGTAGAACTTCCAAAGTATCGTCAAAACATCATTAAGGCAATTGAAGAAGATTTGATAAATGATGAGAACATATTGGGCGTATTTTATGGAGGTTCAATAGGTAATCAGAATACAGATTTATATTCTGATATTGACTTGAGAATTGTTGTTAAGGATGAAGTATATGAAGTATATAGATTAAACAAAAAGCAAAGAGCCCGAAAGTGGGGGAACGTTCTATTTTTTGAGGATGTACCTTGGGCAACCCACAGTGTTGCTCATTATGATAAGTTTATAAAAGTAGATGCTTTTTATTATAGGATTCAGGATGTTCAACCGTCAGTATGGTTACAAAACATTAAAATTGTTCGAGACACAAATGGAATATTAAGAACTGTATTAGAAAAATCAATGGATTTGTCGTATAGCCCTAATGTCCAGGAGTTTGAAATTTGGAGGACGAAATTCTTTGCTTATGTACACGAAGCATATCGAAGAGCTATGAGAAAAGAACTTTATTATGCCCTGAATTGTCTTGATAGTTTAAGACTATCTATGGTAACGGGTTGGTATATGGCTGCTGGTATTCAGCCAAACGCATTTGGAGACTGGGCAAAACTAGAAGGTAGCCGAAGTGAATTATCTGATTTACAACTGGGACTACTTGAACAATGGCAAAGTAGCCGAAATCCAAATGAGATAATGATTGCAGTAAATAAAATAATCCCAGAGTTTAAAAAGGTCCATAAACGTTTATGCATGGCTCTTGGCTTAGAGGACAAAGAAGAATGGATTGAAGAAATAGTAAATATGGCTCGTTAAGAGGAAAATATTCTTATTGTAAAAAGTTGTACTTAAACTATTAGGGGTTACTCCGATAAAAGTGGCAGCTTTATTTAGCCGTTAGTAATCATGCCTACAAACATTACCAAAGAAAAAACCATCCCAAAAGGGATGGTTTTTCGTAACGAGCAGATTAACGAGAGTAGAACTCAACGATAAGAGCTTCGTTAATTTCAGCTGGAAGCTCAGAACGCTCTGGTAAACGAGTGAATGTTCCTTCAAGCTTGTCAGCGTCGAATGTTAAGAAATCAGGTACGAAGTTGTTTACTTCGATAGCTTCTTTGATAACATCAAGGTTGCGAGATTTTTCGCGAACGCCGATTGTTTGGCCAGCAGTCAAACGGTAAGATGGGATGTCAACGCGACGTCCATCAACTAGGATGTGACCGTGGTTTACAAGTTGGCGAGCAGCACGACGAGTGCGAGCTAAACCTAAACGGTAAACAACGTTGTCAAGGCGAGATTCAAGAAGAACCATGAAGTTCTCACCGTGTTTACCTTGAAGTTTGCCAGCTCTATCAAAGATAGTGCGGAATTGGCGTTCGTTCACACCGTACATGTGACGAAGTTTTTGTTTTTCTTGCAATTGCAAACCGTATTCGGAAAGCTTTTTGCGTTGGTTAGGACCGTGTTGTCCTGGAGCGTAAGGACGCTTTTCTAATTCTTTACCAGTACCGCTTAGGGAAATTCCTAAACGACGGGACAGTTTCCAAGATGGACCTGTATAACGAGCCATGAGAGGACTCCTCCTTGATTGTTTTTATTTTTGTAAAATAAAAACCGATGTTTACATGCATTACTGCCATTTCATTTTCATGCACCTTCGCCCTAGCAGCAGCGGGTTACGAGATGCACCTCAAAGACTTGAGGAATGAAATGAACGAATAAAGACGTGAACATAAGCTGCGATATTTTACACAAGGAGTATTGTATAATTTATTCACAGGGAAGTCAAGGTATTATCTTCTAGCATGAAAATGTGAATGGCTGTTTGAAGGATAACAGCCCCTTTTTACAGGACTGATGCCAGGATAGAGATGAATTTGGAAAGTCCTGCTTCATCCTCTTCATCAAAGCGGTCAAGAATGGGGCTGTCGATATCGAGAACTCCAATCAAGCGTCCTTCCTTCACGATTGGCAGAACGATCTCCGACTGACTGGCTGCATCACAGGCGATATGTCCCGGGAAATCATGAACGTTTGCGATGCGCATCACTTTCTGTTGTTCGGCTGCGCTTCCGCAAACACCCTTTCCAAGAGGTATCCGGATGCAGGCTGGAAGTCCTTGGAACGGCCCGAGCACCAATTGGCGGGTATCTTCCTCATATAGATAAAAGCCTACCCAATTAACGTTATCGAGAAAAATATTCAAGAGGGCGCTCGCATTGCTGAGATTTGCTACTGTATTGGGCTCCCCCGCAATCAAAGCCTCTAATTGTTTGCCCACTAATTGATATTGCTCTGGCTTAGTGCCAGTGTATTGTTCGACTTGAAACATGATATTTCTCCTTTCCTCCCCATATAGGGATTGAAGCCTCTGATAATCCTGTCTGATTCATTCTTTTTGTCGAGAACTTATTAAAGGATAAAGCCTCCTGAAAACAGAAGTAGTCTTTATAGATAACCTTTGTTAAAAGGAGGGGAGTTAACGGATGGACAAGAACTCTAAGACGAAGGATTCCATTATAGAAGCTGCTATCTACTTATTTTACATGAAAGGTTACTCTGCTACATCTATTCGAGATATTGCGGGTCGTGCCGGAAGCAATTCCGCGAATATCTCGTATCATTTCCAGCATAAGCAGGGCTTGCTTGAGCATTGCTTTACTGATTTCTTTGAAGGCTACCTGGAAGGGCTTGAACAGATTGGCGAGCAATTGCCGCGTGTTGGCGCACAGGAATGCCTCCTGCAGTATGCAAGCTTTTGCCTCCATTATTACCGTGAGAACTTTCTGCTCACAAGGCTCGTGCTCAGAGAAATTTCGGTAGATACGAGTTTGAATCGGGAAGTATATATGACGTATTTGTCCAAGGAGAAATTTCTTCTTAAAATGATATTGGAAGAGGGAAGAAAACGGAATGAGCTCCGGCCAATCTCCATTCCGATGTTTGTGACGAAATTAAAGGCGATGCTGAATGAGCCGTTTATTCATTCGCAATATTTCATGGAGGTATGGCACATCTTCCCGAACGAACCATATTTTACGAATGCGTATTTCACAGAGATTGAGACATTTCTGCAAGAATGCCTGTTCCAAACCATGTACCGAGCGCCAATTGAACTGGCTAAGGCTTGATTAAGCAGTCACGGATTCCCTGGTCAAGAGCATCGAGACCGCGCCCTAAATCAGATGGGTGATGCGAGTCTGATCCATAAACAAGCGGGATACCCAATTTGACCGCTTCCTGGAGAATGGCTGCGGGCGGATAAATCTCTTTGCATAAAGGTTTGAATAAGCCAGCTGTATTTACGTCAAGCTGGTATCCCTTCTGTCTGATAAGGGGCAAAAGATTGAGCATCTGCCTAGTGGAATCATAGCTGCTAGGATATTTTTTTTGGAATTTGGACACGAGTGAAAGATGGCCAATCCGTTTTGGCTTGTATGGGCCGAGATCGCTCATGATGGCCTTCTCCAGGGTATCGTAATAGGCATCGTAGACAGCTTCTGTCGTGCCGAAGCGGCCGATGATGCGTTCGAATTCCTTTTCGCTGTAATCAAGACAGAACCATTCATCCCCTAAGCGGAGGAAATGGACAGAGAGAATGGAATCGGCCAGATTTGGTCCAAGCTCGCATAATAGTCGTTTGCTTTCTTCCTCATGTCCTTCGATATAATCAATCTCTAGCCCAATTTTAATGGTAATTTTCCCATCATAGGTTCTCTGATAGCCTTTCAGCTCTTCTATGTAAGAAGCGAACGTATCAATAGCCATCGAGCTGTCCTTTGTAGGAGCAGGGTCGGAGAAGTTTTCAGGAAGCGGAGCATGCTCTGTGAAGGTGATCTGTTTATAGCCTAATTGGATTGCCCGCTCGATATAGGCGCTGATTTCCTCATTTGTTCCGTGCGGGCAGTAATGTGTATGTACATGACCATCATAAATATCCATTATTTACGTCTCCTTTTCGACAAATTTTATTTCTTTCGAGAGTATTTGGCAAAAGATAAGTCGTTTGGGACAATTTTTTGCAGAAAATATCGCTTTTTATGGTTAAAAAAAGTCTTTGCCATGTTATCATTAAATCATTGATATGAACTTGTATACATAAATATTTGTCTCGTGTTGAATAGGAGGCTTCTTATGAAGTATGTGATAGGGGGACTAGCGCTAATCTTTGTTGCCTTTATCGTTGGGATATTGGTAAGGAAGAAGCACTATAAAGAAATTGACAGACTAGCAGATAAGAAAATAGAAATCATGAACAGGCCAATTGCCGAGGAACTGGCTCGGGTGAAAATCCTGAACATGACTGGTCAGACGGAGCGGCTGTTTGAACGCTGGCGCAAAGAGTGGGATACGATTCAAACGGAGCGGCTGGCAGAAGTGGAAAGCCTGCTCTTTGACGCTGAAGAATATACGGATAAATACCAGTTCAAGAAATCAGTGGCCGTCCAGCATGAGATTGACCGGATTCTGGACGAAATTGAGATTACGCTGGCAGCGATTCTCCATGAACTGAATGATCTTATCGGCAGTGAAGAACAGAATAAGAAACTTGTCGAGGAGCTTTTGATGACCTATCGGGATTCGAAACAGCATTTACTTGCACACCGTCATTCATTCGGAGTTGCGGCAGAACATCTCGAGCAGGAATTCGAAGAATTGGCTATGGAATTCCAGCTGGTTAATGCACAGACAGAATCGGGCGATTATTTAGAGGCTAGGGAGCAGGTTCTGTCCATAGAATCTAAGCTGATTGCCATTAAAGAGAAAATGGAGAAGATTCCAGACCTCTTGGCGAATTGTCAAATACATATTCCAAGCCTGCTGCATGAGCTGAAGACGGGATACACGGAAATGTGTTCTCAGGGATATCCGCTCAGCCACATTTACTTTGAAACGGAATTAGAGAAGATGGAACAGCAATTAGCTGAAGCCAAATCACTCTTAAAGGAAACAAAGGCAGATGAAGCAGGTCGTGCAATCGAGCAATTGAACGACACGATTCAATCCTTCTATGACCTTCTTGAAAAAGAAGTGATGGCTCGCCAATATGTATTGTCCGCCAAGAATATGTACCAGCAGAAGCTCGACAAATCAGTCGATCGCCTTGAACGTTTAGATGACGAGACCGATGTGGTTAAACAAATCTATCAAATGCCGGAAAAAGAGCTTGAGGTCCGTACAAATATTGAAAAGACATTGATCAATATTAAGGCGAAGTGGGAGCTCTTAAAGGAAAGGCTCTCCGAAGAGAAGACGGCTTATACGGTATTGAAGGAAGATATTGTTGAACTCGAAGGTAAGCTTAATGAACTCGAAAAGGCCCAGCAGGAATTTGAAGAAAAGTTGAATGCCCTTCGCAAGGATGAGCTTGAATCAAGGGAGACAATCCGTAAGCTGCAAATGAATATGATGGAATCACTGCGAATGATTCAGGAAAGCAATATGCCGGGTATGCCGACTTCGTATGAATTGATGGTAGTTCAAGCGAAGGAAAGTCTCTCTGATGTGAAAGAGAAGCTGGATGAAAAGCCGCTGAACATGAATGCAGTCATGCATCATCTCGATATTGCTAGTGTGGCTGTCAGCAGGGTTCGAGAAGCGACTGAGAATTTGACGGAGCAGGTGCATCTTGCTGAGAAGGTCATTCAATATGGAAACCGCTACAGAAGGCAATATCCGTCCGTTGCGGCCGCATTAAGTGATGCTGAGAAGAAATTCCGCAATTATCAATATGAGGATGCGCTCGAGC
>CAJGCH010000089.1 GCA_904501845.1 uncultured Bacillaceae bacterium
GACAGATTCTATTACAAAGCAATTCTTTGAGGATTCAGCCAAGGATCTAGAGGAAACGCTCATCCATCTTGGAGTATAATCAGCCCATATTATTGGTTGCTCTTTAGGCGGATTGGCTGGGTTATGTTTTGCGAAAAGATTCCCTCATCGTGTGAAGAGTTTAGCTGTCTCAGGTGTCATGGCTGAGAAGCCGCGAAATTGGCTTGAACTGCATAAGGCAGATGTGGAAGGTCAGAGTTCTCTGCTTGAGGATGAGAGTACTATAAAGTACTTCAATGGGCTGCACCAATCTGATTGGAAGCAGGTTATCTTGCTGGGACGAGATGAAGACTGGTACCCATTTGAGCTGACAAAAGATTTGAACGGCATTCACTCACCTATTCTGTATATGGTGGGTGAAGAGAATAAGCTCGAAGGCAGGAGCGCTTTATTATACCAGTCGTTACATGAGGATATCCATGTGGCCATTATTCCTTTTGCGGGTCATCTGGTCCATGAGGATCAGGCTGGCATTTATACGGAAGTGCTGGAGAAATTCTTGGGAAAAGTAGATGAAGCAATAAGGCCGCTTGATTAAGGAGGCGCCCTTGTTTATAAAAATATATAAATATCACATCAAAGAGGATAAAGAAGAATCCTTTTTAATTATCCAAAAGAAGGTAGTATCGATTTATCAGGCATATATAAATTGTGAAGTAATGTTTCTGAAAAGCCTAGAGGATGAAACCATGTGGCTTGAGATATCCCAATATTTCAGTAAGGATGATTATTTGAATGGTGTTCAAAAAATAAATGAAAACCCAGCCATTCAATCTTTATTTAAGGAATTTGAATCATGCTTAGTCTCAGAAGTATCAGATATAGAAGAGCAAAATTTCTTGCTGAAATTGCGAATTTTAACCGGCGATTAGAAGGCAATCTCTCAATGCTTTTAGTAAAAACCTTCCCCTCTCTTCTTTTCCCTTTAGCATTCCTCAAAAATGGGATACACTAAGGGTGAGCTATTTAAGTATGAAAGGAAGAGCAGCATTGGCGAAGCCGAAAAAGCAGCGTTTTGAGCTGATGGATAATGAGACGATCGATGCGTGTTTGGATCGTATGAAAAGAGAAGGGTATTTTCCGGTGAAGCGGGTGGAGAAGCCGATTTTCCAGGAAGTGATTTCTGAAGGGAAAACGGAATATGTGCCAGTTTCGAGGCAAATTATCTTTGAAGGGAAGTTAATAGAGCAGTAAAAACGAACGTTTTTGGAGTGATGATTAAAAACGTTCGATTATCAGTTGACAGTTAAAAGTTCAGATTGTTAATATGGATACGAACATACTATACAAACCTATATGCAATGATTCTCTCATATAATAGCGGGGATATGGCCTGCGAGTTTCTACCCAAAGACCGGATAAATTTTTGGACTATGAGGGAAAGCACATTCTCAGAGCTTTTGTGAGGCAAGCATTTCTTTAAGTTAGGATGCTTTTATGGCATGGCTATTTAAGCTGTGTGGGCTGCTTTCTCTTTTTGGAAAGTGTGTTCATGCAGCTTTTTTATATGGAGAGGAGATAATAATATGAACCCTCAGGTCGGAGTCATCATGGGAAGTATTTCAGATTGGGATACGATGAAGCATGCTTGTGAAATTCTTGAGATGTTTGGTGTGGAGTATGAGAAGAAGGTTGTATCGGCCCATCGGACACCTGATTTCATGTTTGAATATGCAGGGAGTGCCCGCCATAGAGGTTTAAAGGTAATCATCGCAGGAGCGGGTGGTGCGGCCCATTTGCCTGGGATGGTTGCGGCGAAGACGAATTTACCGGTGATTGGTGTGCCGGTCCAGTCAAAGGCGCTAAATGGGCTGGATTCCTTGCTGTCAATCGTGCAGATGCCAGGTGGTGTGCCGGTGGCGACGGTTTCGATTGGGACAGCAGGGGCGAAGAATGCCGGATTGCTTGCGGTGAGGATTCTTGGAGCTTTTGAGCAGGAATTGGCCGAGGAGCTGGAGGAGTATACGTTAAATCTGCAAATACAATCAATGGAGAGCTGTGATGAACTTGACTGAGCAGATGCCAGTAATTTTGCCGGGGAAGACGATTGGAATCATTGGCGGGGGCCAGCTTGGGAGAATGATGGCCTTGTCTGCGAAGCAATCGGGATTTAAGATTGCCGTTCTTGACCCGACACCGAATAGTCCATGCGGGCAGGTGGCCGATGTGGAGATTACGGCCGCCTATCATGATGTGAATGCCTTGGAGCGGCTGGCGGAAATCAGTGATGTGATCACATTTGAGTTTGAGAACATAGATGCTGATTCACTTGAACGAATCGCAGAGAAGGCTTATATTCCGCAAGGGACGAATATTTTGCGCATTACACAAGATCGTATCTTAGAAAAGCGCGCGATTGAGAAATCTGGCGCAAGGGTGGCGCCTTATGCGGAGATATATAGTCAAGAAGACTTGGAACAGGCAATAGATGTAATAGGCTACCCTTCTGTACTAAAAACGGCTAGGGGCGGTTATGATGGGAAGGGACAGCTAGTGCTAAGAAGTGCTGACGATTTCTCGCAAGCAGGCGGCATACTTGGCCATGGCCCTTGTGTGCTCGAGAAATTTATCCCTTTCGAGAAAGAAATCTCAATCATTGTGACGAGAAAAGCGGATGGGGAGTTCAGGGTCTTCCCAGTGGTTGAGAATATCCATGTGAACAATATCTTGCATGAGACGATCGCACCGGCAGGAATCAGTGAGCTGGCACAAGTGGAGGCAATTGATATGGCCTATCAGCTGGCTGTGTCACTTGATTTGGTCGGGACGCTGGCCATCGAAATGTTCTTGGTTAGCGAGGACGAAATCATTATTAATGAGCTTGCACCTAGGCCGCATAATTCAGGACATTATTCCATTGAGGCATGTATGACCTCGCAGTTTGAGCAGCATATACGGGCGATTTGCAATTGGCCGCTTGGACAGACGGAAATGCACATGAACGCCGTAATGGTGAATGTGCTTGGCGAGCATGTGGACGGTGTTATCCGAGGATTGATTGAAAATCCGGAGTGGAAGGTGCACTTCTACGGGAAAGAGGAAGTGAAGATAGGCCGCAAAATGGGGCATATCACGATTCTGAATCCAGAACCTGCTGAAGTGCTAGCAGAGCTTGAAGAAACGAAAATATGGAAAGACAAAAGCATAATCAAATAGAAAAGGTGGACAACATTCATGATAGAACGTTATACAAGACCTGAAATGGGCGCAATCTGGACGGAGGAGAACCGTTTCAAGGCTTGGCTAGAAGTGGAGATCTTAGCGTGTGAAGCTTGGTCAGAGCTCGGTGCCATTCCGAAAGAGGATGTTAAAGCGCTAAGAGAAAATGCAACATTTGATGTGAATCGCATCAAGGAAATCGAGGAGGAAACACGTCATGATGTTGTAGCCTTTACGCGCGCGGTTTCTGAAACGCTCGGTGAGGAGCGGAAATGGGTGCATTACGGCCTTACGTCTACAGATGTTGTCGATACGGCACTTTCATACTTATTGAAGCAAGCGAATGACATCTTGCTTGCTGATGTAGAACGCTTCATCACGATTCTGGAAGAAAAGGCAAAAGCTCATAAATATACGGTCATGATGGGACGTACGCATGGAGTCCATGCTGAGCCGACGACCTTTGGCTTAAAGCTTGCCCTTTGGGTAGAGGAAATGAAGCGTAATTTGGAGAGATTAAAGGCTGCTGCGAAGAACGTCGAATTCGGCAAGATTTCCGGTGCTGTTGGAACGTATGCGAATATCGACCCGTTCGTTGAGCAATATGTGTGCGAGAAGCTTGGCATTTCTGCTGCGCCAATCTCAACACAAACCTTGCAGCGCGACCGTCATGCTCAATATATGTCAACGCTGGCACTGATTGCGACCTCTATCGAGAAGTTCGCAACGGAGATTCGCGGCCTGCAAAAAAGTGAGACGCGTGAGGTTGAGGAATTTTTCGCAAAAGGACAAAAAGGTTCATCCGCCATGCCGCATAAGCGCAATCCAATCGGTTCTGAGAATATGACGGGTCTTGCGCGCGTTATCAGGGGGCATATGATGACTGCTTATGAGAATGTAACGCTTTGGCATGAAAGAGATATATCCCATTCCTCAGCAGAGCGGATTATCCTGCCGGATGCGACTATTCTGTTGAATTATATGTTGAACCGTTTCGGCAATATCGTGAAGAACTTGACTGTCTTCCCGGAAAATATGAAACGCAATATGGAGCGCACATATGGCTTGATTTACTCCCAGCGTGTACTTCTAGCACTCATTGACAAGGGATTATCAAGGGAAAAAGCCTATGATACTGTACAGCCAAAAGCGATGGAAGCATGGGAGAAGCAAATCCAATTCAGACAGCTTCTTGATGAAGATGAAGTGATTACAAGCTATCTGTCTAAAGAGGAATTAGATGATTGCTTCGATTACAACTATCATTTGAAAAATGTGGACGTGATTTTTGAACGCCTAGGGCTTTAAGAAATGGAGGGCAGCCTTTTATTAGGAGGCATGCCCTCACTCTTTCTCTCATATAGCATTAATGATATTTCCATTATAGGGGGCTTGTGCAGTGATACATGGTGAACTTCTTTATGAAGGCAAGGCTAAGCGTATTTACGTAACGGAGAATCCTGAAATTGTGCTTGTTCAGTACAAGGACTCTGCGACAGCTTTTAACGGGGGGAAATTCGCGACCATTGAAGGAAAGGGACAGTTAAATAACCAGATTACGAGCTTGCTATTTCAAGAGCTTCGTGCATCTGGGATTGACTCTCACTTCGTCGAGCAGATCGCAAAGAATGAGCAGCTTGTCAAACGGGTGAGCATCATCCCGCTTGAGGTTGTTGTCCGAAATGTGGCAGCCGGCAGCTTCTCAAAAAGGGTCGGGATGAAGGAAGGCATACCGTTAAAGCGCCCGATCGTCGAGTTTTATTATAAGGATGACGCCCTTGGAGACCCGCTGATTACGGAAGATCATATCGATATTCTCGGACTTGCGAGTGAGGCAGATGTGGCTGAACTGAAGGAAAAGGCTTTGCAAATCAATAAGAAGCTGACAGAGCTGTTTGCCTCTGTGGGAATTAAATTGGTTGATTTCAAGCTTGAATTTGGCAAGGATAGCGAAGGTCAAATCCTCCTGGCGGATGAAATTTCACCCGATACTTGCCGCCTATGGGATGAGGTTTCAAACGCGAAGTTAGATAAAGATGTATTCCGCCGTGGATTAGGCAGCCTGACGGAAGCCTATGAAAAAATACTAGAAAAGCTGGAGGGCCTCCAAAATGTATAAAGTGAAGGTGTATGTAACATTACGGGAAAGTGTCCTAGATCCGCAGGGTACTGCTGTGCAAAAATCACTGAATTCTATGAATTATCATGAAATTAAAGATGTACGGATTGGTAAATACATGGAGCTCTCTGTCGAGAAGTCTGATAGGGACATAGACGAAGCCATTCGCAGCATGTGTGAAAAATTATTGGTCAACACGGTGATTGAGGATTACCGCTATGAGGTTGAGGAGGTAGTCGCAAAGTGAAATTTGCCGTGATTGTCTTTCCGGGATCGAATTGTGATGTGGATATGTATCATGCTGTAGTAGATGAGCTGGGAGAGGAAGCAGAATATGTTTGGCATACGGAGACGAGCCTGGACGGCTTTGATGCGATTTTGGTGCCAGGCGGGTTCTCTTATGGCGATTATCTGAGGTGCGGAGCGATTGCCCGCTTTTCTCCCATTATGGATGCAGTGAAGCAAGCGGCAGAGGCAGGCAAGCCCATTCTTGGTGTTTGCAACGGCTTTCAGGTACTGCTTGAGGCAGGTCTTCTTCCTGGAGCAATGCAGCGGAACTCAGGGCTGAAGTTTATCTGTCGTCCGCAGGAATTGGCCGTACAGCAAACCGATACACCATTTACCTCCTGCTATGAGGAAGGTGAGACAATCACGATTCCCATCGCACATGGGGAAGGGAACTATTATTGTGATGAAGAAACCTTGCAGCAATTAAAGAATCAGCAGCGCATTCTTTTTACGTATAAAGGCAATCCGAATGGAAGCCATGAAGATATTGCCGGAATCATGAACGAGAAGAAGAATGTCCTTGGCATGATGCCCCATCCGGAGCGGGCTGTATCCGCTATGCTTGGCAGTGATGACGGATTGAAGCTCTTTAAATCGATTGTTCACTATTGGAGGGAAACCCATGCCATTAATGCTTGAACCGAATCCATCTATGATTAAAGAAGAACGAGTGTATGCCTCAATGGGATTAACAGATGAGGAGTTCGCCAGTATTGAGAAGATTTTAGGGCGCTTGCCAAACTATACGGAGACAGGGCTTTTCTCGGTCATGTGGTCTGAGCATTGCAGCTATAAGAATTCAAAGCCTGTGCTAAAGAAGTTCCCGACGGAAGGCGAGCGCGTGCTTCAAGGGCCTGGAGAAGGAGCGGGTATCGTGGATATCGGCGACGGCCAGGCGGTCGTGTTTAAGATTGAAAGCCATAATCATCCGTCAGCCATCGAGCCTTATCAAGGCGCTGCAACAGGTGTCGGCGGCATTATCCGTGATGTGTTCTCCATGGGAGCGCGTCCCATTGCCCTTCTTAACTCGCTTCGCTTTGGGGAGCTGACAACTCCGCGCATGAAATATTTATTTGAAGAGATCGTGGCCGGGATTGCCGGTTATGGGAACTGTATCGGGATACCGACAGTTGGCGGCGAAATTCAGTTCGACCCTTCCTATGAGGGGAATCCGTTGGTGAACGCCATGTGCGTCGGTCTTATCAATCATGAGGATATTAAAGTCGGTCAGGCTCGCGGCATAGGCAATACGGTCATGTATGTCGGCGCGAAGACAGGCCGCGACGGAATTCATGGGGCGACATTTGCTTCGGAGGAATTGACGGATCAATCTGAATCCAAGCGCCCGGCGGTACAGGTTGGTGACCCGTTCATGGAGAAGCTCTTGCTTGAAGCATGCCTTGAATTAATCCAATCCGATGCGCTGATCGGCATTCAGGATATGGGAGCGGCTGGCTTGACGAGCTCCTCTGCTGAGATGGCATCAAAGGCGGGGAGCGGCATTGAGATGAGTCTCGATTTAGTGCCGCAGCGTGAAAAAGGGATGACGCCATATGAAATGATGCTCTCGGAGTCACAGGAGCGGATGCTGATTGTCGTAAAGAAGGGCCGTGAAGCCGAGATTGAGGAATTATTCGAGAAATTCGGGCTCGAGGCCGTAGCAGTCGGAGTCGTGACGGCTGATAAAATGCTTCGCTTAAAGCATCATGGCGAGATTGTGGCAGAGGTTCCAGCTGACGCCCTCGCTCTTGATGCCCCAGTTTATCATAAGCCTTCACGAGAGCCGGCTTATATCCGTGAATTCCGTGAGATGGAGCCAGACGTTCCGGCAGTAGATGATTATGCAAAAACCCTTCTTGCCCTGTTGGCACAGCCGACAATAGCGAGCAAGGAGTGGGTATATGACCAATATGATTATATGGTTCGCACAAATACGATTGTAGCTCCTGGCTCAGACGCGGCTGTTGTCCGTATTCGAGGGACGAAAAAGGCGCTTGCGATGACGACTGATTGCAATTCTCGTTATTTATACCTTGACCCAGAAGATGGCGGTAAAATCGCCGTGGCTGAAGCTGCGCGCAATATCGTTTGTTCCGGGGGAGAGCCGCTTGCTATCACTGATTGTCTGAATTTTGGGAATCCTGAGAAGCCTGAGATCTTTTGGCAGCTTGAAAGGGCGGCAGATGGCATGAGCGAAGGCTGCCGTGTGCTTAACACACCGGTTATTGGCGGAAATGTTTCCTTATACAACGAAACGAATGGGGAGGCGATTTACCCGACTCCTGTAGTCGGCATGGTCGGACTTGTTCATGATACGGAACATATTACGACCCAAGCCTTTAAGAAAGCCGGTGACTTGATTTATGTCATTGGCGAGACAGCCCCTGAATTTGGCGGAAGCGAGCTTCAAAAATGGATGAACGGCGGCCGAATTTTTGGTCAGGCACCGAAAATCAATCTTGAGATCGAAAAAGAACGGCAGCAGGCTCTGCTTCAAAGCATTCAGGAAGGGCTTGTTGAATCGGCGCATGATGTATCTGAAGGCGGTTTAGCCGTAGCGCTTGCAGAGGGATTATTCGCAGCAAAGGGACTTGGTATTGATGTAGAGGTAAGCGGCGAAATCGTAACCGCTTTATTCGCAGAGACGCAGTCGCGCTTTGTGGTTTCCGTGAATGCGGAGAACAAAGCGGCCTTTGTATCACTCGTGCCAGATGCGAAATTAGCAGGTATGGTCACCGATACTGGGAGATATGTCATCCGATCGAAAGATGAGCAGAGCATCATCGATATTGAAGTAACAGAGCTATTAAGTGCTTGGAAGGGAGCTATACCATGCTTGCTGAAATCCGTGGACTAAATGAAGAGTGTGGATTATTTGGCATATGGGGTCATGAGGAGGCATCTCAACTCACCTATTATGGGTTACACAGTCTTCAGCATAGGGGTCAGGAAGGGGCAGGAATGGTGGTGACTGATGGGGACACCCTTCGTGTCCATAAAGCGGAAGGCCTCGTGAATGAGGTATTTTCCCAAAAGATGATGGAAGACTTGAAGGGGTATAGTGCGATTGGCCATGTCCGATATGCCACAGCGGGCGGAGGAGGCGTGGCGAATGTGCAGCCTTTTCTGTTCAATTCACAAACTGTTGGCAGCTTTGCCCTGGCTCATAACGGCAACCTCGTCAATGCGGTGAGTCTGAAAAACCAACTTGAGATGCAGGGAAGCATCTTTCAAACGACCTCTGATACGGAAGTGCTCGCTCATTTGATTCGTCGTTCTGGCACAGGAGCCTTCAAGGATCGTTTGAAACAGGCACTTTCACATGTCCAAGGTGCCTATGCTTTCCTAGTGATGACGGAAACGGATATGCTGATTGCGGTCGACCCGCATGGCTTGCGCCCGGTATCCATTGGCCGCCTTGGAAGCTCCTATGTTGCGGCATCTGAAACATGTGCATTCGACCTTATCGGAGCAGAGTATATTCGAGATGTGGAACCAGGCGAGCTCGTCATCATCAATGATGAAGGCATTCACTCTGAATACTTTGCCTTCTCCACTGGCCGTGCGATGTGCAGCATGGAATATATTTATTTTTCAAGACCTGATAGCAATATTGATGGCATCAATGTCCATACAGCTAGGAAAAACCTCGGAAAACGTTTGGCGAAGGAAGCGCAAATTGAGGCAGACGTAGTAACCGGTGTGCCTGACTCAAGCATTTCAGCCGCGATTGGATTCGCTGAAGCAAGCGGCATCCCATATGAAATGGGACTGATCAAAAACCGCTATGTAGGACGGACGTTCATCCAGCCTTCTCAAACCTTGCGCGAACAAGGGGTGAAGATGAAGCTTGCGCCCGTGCGCGGTGTCGTCGAAGGAAAGCGGGTCATCATGGTTGATGATTCCATCGTGCGCGGCACAACGAGCAGGCGAATCGTCAAGATGCTAAAGGAAGCGGGCGCAAAGGAAGTGCATGTATGCATCAGTTCTCCTCCTATAAAGAATCCATGCTTCTATGGAATTGATACCTCTTCGAAGGAAGAGCTGATTGCGGGGAGGAACTCCATTGAGGAAATCCGTGAGATGATTGGTGCAGACTCTTTGACATTTTTGAGCGTGGAAGGGACGATTGAAGCAATTGGGCGCCCGTTTGAAGGGGAATACCGCGGACAGTGCATGGCTTGCTTTACCGGCAAGTATCCGACAGAAATCTATACGATGGAAGACCATCCGTATGAGAAAATCAACTATTAGCAGAATCCGTACTAGAGATGGAGAGGAAGATGACGATGTCGAATGCTTATAAGAATGCGGGTGTGGATATTGAGGCTGGCTATGAAGCTGTAGAACGCATGAAAAAACATGTAAGCCGCACGAAGAGGCAGGGCGTGCTCAGTTCGCTTGGCGGATTTGGAGGGATGTTCGACCTTTCCTCCTTAAACGTTAAGAAGCCAGTGCTCGTATCCGGTACAGACGGGGTTGGAACAAAGCTAATGGTTGCAATGATGATGGATGAACATGACACGATTGGTATCGACTGTGTGGCGATGTGTGTGAATGATGTCGTCGCACAAGGAGCTGAACCGCTTTTCTTCCTTGACTACATTGCCTGTGGGAAGGCATTTCCGGAGAAAATTGAGACAATCGTCAAAGGCATATCAGAGGGATGCCTTCAAGCGGGCTGTTCCCTTATTGGAGGGGAGACAGCTGAAATGCCTGGCATGTACAGTCCAGAGGAGTATGATTTAGCCGGTTTTACTGTCGGAGTAGTTGAAAAAGGCCGGATGATTGATGGAAGCAAGGTTTCAGTGGGCGATGTGCTCATTGGTC
>CAJGCH010000090.1 GCA_904501845.1 uncultured Bacillaceae bacterium
ACAGAGGAAAGGACGGCCTGCAGCCCTTTCAAGCCTGAAACTAAAAAAGCAGGCGTTATCCAAACGCCTGCCCTTCATCTTACTAAATACCCGAGCCAATATCCCGCCCCACTAAACATTACTGAACCCAGCAAGGATAAGATGAGATAAAGAATGAGAATTCTTTGCTTTCTCTCCCTCCATAGTTCTACTGCCTCAACACTAAAAGTTGAGAACGTTGTGAAGGCTCCTAAAGATCCGGTTAAGATAAGCCTGCCCATTGGTGATGCCGAGTTTAAACCAATTCCAGCCATGAGTCCTATAAAAAAAGAGCCGCCTAAATTAATGAACAGCACAGCAGATGGAAAAATAGAGGTCCTCCCTCTCATTCGTTCTGTTATCACAAAACGGATGAACGTACCAATGCAACCGCCTAGCATGACCGCAATCATTTAAAGACCCTCCTTCTATTATTCCATTGAGCTGCGGCGGCAAATCCAGCAAAGGCCATTCCGACGCCAATGAACAATGTCAGCATACTATATAATAAAGCTGCAAAGGGGTTTGAAACTAAGAGCTTGACGGTCTCAAGGGCATATGTACTCATCGTCGTGAATCCTCCGCAAAGACCTGTCCCCAAAAACAATCTCATCTTCGGATGGCTGCCCTCCCTAAAAAGAGAGAATGTTAAAAAAGCCAGGACGAACGAGCCTATTATATTAACCAATAATGTCGATAAGGGAATGGCCCCATATGACAGCATTTCATTCATGCCGTAACGGAGAAGAGCGCCAACCCCTCCCCCGACGGCCACTAACATACCATTCTTCATGATCCTCACCCTTACAATTAATATGCCTTAGAATACTTATCCATCTTCACAAAACCATTCTGCCCTGCCACAAATTAATAATGAGCAGTAACTCCGCGATGTTTTCCCTTTCATCCATTTGCCAGACAAGGTATAATTATTACAACAAGTCACATCAAAATTCAAATAAAAAAGAAAAGAAAGGATTATCTATGAAAGAAACGAGAGGGAACAACCACCATTCATCATCCTACTCGACAGATGATTTGGCCGAAGCCATCTATTCTGTAAACAGGCACGCCAAAACCGCCTCAAACCCAAAATTTCTTTATCACTTAAAAAAGTGTTCTTTAATCAAAATGCTTGAAGAAGGGAAAGCAAAGAAAATTGGGCTTCAATTCTCAGACCATCCCCACCTCAGCTTCCAGCAGTCAGATGTTCTGATTGAATGCGGCAAATATACCTTCCATATTCCGCCATGCAAAGGGGATTTTGATCATTTGCCCCACTTAGGGCATTTATCAAAAAACATTCGGAATCCCGCTTCCAGAATTCCGCTCTCTAAAGCAAAGAAACGGTTGATGATCTATACCGGCATTAAAGAAGAGAAGGAAGAGCCAGGGAAGAAGCAGCATTCAACCCGTAAATATATCAAGCCTACATTCACACGCCTCGGAGAAGGATATCCCTATACCGAATGGAAAAAGTAAGAACTGCTGATTTTTATGTTTCAGCAGTTCTATTCATTATCTCTATGTCTCTTATGTACTCTTGTACGAAACAGCCATCCTTTTGCCATAAAGAAAATCACCATAAGAATGGCGCTTATGCCCATGACAATCATTACATACCAGAAACCATTTCTCCATTCAGCCATCGGCATAAAGGAAAAGTTCATCCCATATAATCCCGCAATAAAACTTAGCGGCATGAATATGGTCGTGATGATCGTCAGCGCCATGATTGTTTCATTCATGTTATTCGAACTCACACTCATATAATTGTCTCGCAGATCTGCTGAAAAATCTCGATACCCTTCAATCATTTCACGCAATTTCAAAAGATGATCATACACATCATTAAAGTAGTATTGTTTCTCAGAAATGAGGGTCATTTTCTCCGTATGAGTGATTCGGTATAGCAAATCATTCATCGGCAAGATGACTCTGCGGATCCTGAAAATAATCATCCTAAGGTCATATAAGTGGTTTATCAATTCCTTTATAGAAAGCAAATCCGCATTTTCCTCCAACGCATTCAATCTTTCCTCAATATCATAAGCCTTCGGAAAATACTCATCAACAACTTTGTCAATCAATTTATGCAAAATGTCAATCGGGGTTTCTGCCGGATTATTTATTGCGTTCTTCCATACTTCATCAATTTCCATGATTGCCTTTTGATGATAGGTAATGATAAATCGTTCATTAACGAAAATATCAAGCTCTTCCATTAAATAATTCTCTTTAAGGGCATATATGACGAGAAACATATATTCATCAAAAAAGTCTACTTTCGGACGCTGATTAATAGCATCCAAGCAATCTTCCACCGCAAGCGGATGAAAGCGATAATAGTGAAATAGCTCAGCTGCCTCCTCTTTCGTCGATGATGAGAGATCAATCCAGACCCATTCATACGCATCCAGATTCGACAAGGAATAGAGCATCTCCTCCACTACAACCGATTGCTTTTTTGCCAGCACGCGATACATATTGATTCCTCCCGAAAAATCCGTTATTTGTAGCGTCCCCAATCATCCTGGATTTATTTTCTTGCGGGCTCCAATCCAAAACCCGGATGGTGTACACATAAACAAAGCACGCTTATAATAGAAGGATACATACTTGAGAGGAGACCATATATGGAACACCTGATCAATCCAAATGTGCAGCAAATAGAGATATCCGGCATCAGGAAGTTTTATAACCTTGTATCAGAGATAGATGGGGTCCTGTCTTTCACGATTGGATTGCCTGATTTCCCCACACCAGAGCATATTAAGGAGCAAGCGATAGCAGCAATTGAAAGAGATATGACAACCTACACACATAATGCAGGAACACTCGCACTCCGTGAGGCCATTTCTAACTTTATGGCAGAAAAATATTCATTAAATTATGATCCTGCCAGCGAGATTATCGTGACCGTAGGAGCTAGCCAGGCCATTGATATCGCTTTTCGGACCATCCTCAAGAATGGAGATGAAGTCATCATCCCCGGCCCGGTCTATCCTGGATATGAGCCACTCATCAAACTGGCAGGAGCTGTACCTGTTTATGCAGACACGACTGCCACATCCTTTAAGATGACAAAAGATGTACTAGAGCCCCATATTACAGAGAAAACGAAATGCATTGTTCTTCCTTATCCTTCTAACCCTACAGGCGTTTCCTTAACCAAGGAAGAACTGGCTGAGATTGCCGACTTCCTTAGAGGCAGGGATATTTTCGTGCTCGCTGATGAGATCTATAGCGAGCTCACCCTAGACAGGGAGCATACATCCATCGGTTCAATGCTAAAAGAACAGGCCATTATCATCAACGGCTTATCCAAATCACACGCAATGACGGGCTGGAGAATCGGGATTCTGATGGCTCCAAGCGGGGTGGCTAAGCATATGCTTAAGGTTCATCAATATAATGTCTCTTGTGCTTCATCTATATCCCAGATGGCTGCTCTTGAGGCGATGCAAAACGGAAAAGATGATGCCATCAGGATGAAAGATGAGTATAAAAAAAGACGGGATTATGTGTACGGACGCTTTAAGCAGATGGGGTTAAGCACCGTTCTGCCTGATGGCGCCTTTTATTTCTTCGTAAAGATTCCAGAAGGGTTCCAAACATCCCTCGATTTCTCGCTTGAATTGGTCCGCAGCCAAAAGATAGCTGTCGTGCCCGGCTCTGCATTTTCTTCATATGGGGAAGGATATTTCCGTTTTTCCTATGCCGTATCAATGGAATCACTCATGGAAGGGCTAGACCGTTTAGAGCTTTTTCTCAAGGAAAGGTAAAAAGACAGCATCCCCTTTGAGAATTTGGGGATGCTGCCTTTGATTATTTCCAATATTTATATAAGGCTTGTGTACCGGAATCTCCTAAGCCTTCTTCGGCGAGCTCCTCATATAATGATTTAGCCAAGGATACGCCAGGAAAGTCCAGACCAAGTGCCTCAGTTTCATCAAGAACTAATTTCAAATCCTTGATAAAATGCTTTATATAAAAACCAGGCTCATAATCTTCCTTTAAGATTCGCGGAGCAAGATGCGTCAGTGAAAAACTGCCTGCTGCACCAAGAGAAATGCTCTTAAGCACATTTTCCGGGTCAAGTCCTGCCTTTTTGGCATATACAAGGGATTCACAGACCCCAATCATATTACCGGCAATCGCAATTTGGTTACAGAGCTTTGTATGCTGGCCGGCACCTGCTTCACCTTGATAGATAATATTTGAGCCCATTGTATCAAAAAGAGGACTGAGCAACTCATAGTCTTTCTTCTCTCCGCCTACCATTATAGCAAGCGAACCATTTCTGGCACCAACATCACCGCCAGAAACAGGAGCATCCAACACATGAATCCCCTTCTCTTTTCCGGCCTTATGCAGCTTCTTGGCAAGCTTCGGAGCAGATGTGGTCATATCCACCAAATAGGTTCCCTTTTTCGCCGTATTTATTAATCCGCGGTCGCCCAAATAGACCTCCTCCACATCCGCCGGGTATCCGACCATTGTGATAATGATTTGTGCTCTTAAGGCTACATCCTCGACCGTCTCTCCCCATTGCATGCCTTCTTCGATTAAATCAGCAGATTTTTCCTTTGTTCTTGTATAGCCAATGAGGGGATAGCCAGCTTTCATGATATTTCTTGCCATGCTTTTCCCCATTACACCCAATCCTATAAAGCCAATCGTTTGTTTTTCCATCAATAGCCCTCCAAAGGTCACATTATCTCTATTCATTTTATCATAAAGGATTTCCCTTCGTAGCAAAGAGCCACATCTGAAGAAAACAAAAAAAATCAACTGGTTTCCCAGTTGATTAAGAAAGGGGGGTCACTAAAAGCATGTTGCTGTTGTGTCCAATACTTAAGGTACCCCTATTTGCATGTTACAAAACATAAAAATAGATTTCTATCAATTTTATTTCTTTCCTGTAGCTTCCTTCACTAGTTCAACAGTTTGGGAAGCAGTTTGCATTTGCAATGCTTTTTCAGCCAAATCTTGCATATCTGTTAATGACAATGTTTTGATTTGCGAACGAGCACGAAGAATGGAAGTAGCACTCATTGAGAACTCGTCCAATCCCAGACCGACAAGAAGCGGGATTGCAAGCTCATCCCCTGCCATTTCTCCACACATTCCAGCCCATTTGCCTTCTTTATGAGCTGCGTCAATAACCATCTTAACAAGACGTAAGATTGCTGGGTTATATGGCTGATATAAGTAAGAAACGCGTTCGTTCATACGGTCTGCAGCCATTGTGTATTGAATCAAATCATTTGTTCCAATACTGAAGAAGTCCACTTCTTTCGCGAATTGATCAGCGATAACGGCTGTAGAAGGAATTTCAACCATGATTCCAAGTTGGATGGAATCAGACACTTGAACACCTTCTTGAACCAATTTCGCTTTCTCTTCTTCAAGGATTGATTTTGCTGCACGGAATTCATCCAATGTAGCAATCATTGGGAACATGATACGCAGGTTCCCGTAAACAGATGCCCTCAAAAGCGCTCTTAATTGCGTTCTGAAGATATCTGTTTCTTCGAGACATAAACGAATCGCACGGAAACCAAGGAATGGATTCATTTCCTTAGGAAGATCCAAGTATGGAAGCTCCTTATCACCGCCGATATCAAGTGTACGAACAACAACAGGCTTACCTTCCATGCCCTCTAGTACAGCTTTATATGATTCAAACTGTTCATCTTCGGAAGGCAGGTTTTCACGGCCCATATACAGGAATTCCGTTCTGTATAAACCAACTGCTTCCCCGCCGTTTGAAATAACGCCAGACAAGTCATTTGGCGTACCGATATTTGCAGCAAGCTCAACATGGTGGCCATCTGCTGTAACAGTTTTCTCGTTAACAAGCTTGGCCCATTCAAGTTTTTGCTGTGCATAAGCATCAGCTGCCTTTTCGTACTCTTCAATCAATTCTGGCGACGGATTGATGTGAACCTCACCTTTAAGACCATCGAGGATGATCATATCGCCATTTTGAATGGATTCAGTCGCCTGCTTTGTTCCAACAACCGCTGGAATTTCTAGAGAACGAGCCATGATCGCAGAGTGAGAAGTACGTCCGCCGATATCAGTCGTGAATCCTTTAACAAAATCTCTGTTCAATTGCGCAGTATCAGAAGGAGTTAAATCTTCCGCTACAACGATTACTTCTTCAGAAATCATGCTTGGGTTAGGAATTTGCACACCTAACAAATGGCTGATTACACGTTTCGTAACATCGCGAATATCAGCCGCTCTTTCTTTCATATATTCATTATCCATTTGTTCAAACATCGTAATGAACATATCAGCAATCTCACGCAAAGCAAATTCAGCGTTGATATTCTCTGATTTCACTTTATCCTGAACAGCTCCAAGCATTTCAGGATCATTTAGAACAAGGACATGAGCGTCAAAAATAGCCGCTTTGTCTTCTCCCTGTTCTACCTTCACCTTATCGCGAATAGCTTCCAATTCAGATTGGGCTTTCTTAACAGCGTTATCAAGACGCTCAAGTTCTGCCTCAACACCCTCAATGGATTTCTTGCTAACAGTCAAATCAGGTTCAATTAAACGATAAGCTTTTGCTATGACAATCCCATTAGATGCTGCTATTCCGTTTAACATCGCTGTCATTACTTAGCCAAGCCTTCTTTAGTAAGAGTTTCTTCGATTGCGTTCAATGCTTCTTGCTCATCGCTGCCTTCTGCATAAATAGTAATGTCAGAGCCGCCGCCGATGCCAAGAGACATAACGCCCATGATAGACTTCAAGTTCACTTTCTTATCTTTATATTCTAAATTGATTTCAGAGTTGAACTTACCTGCTGTTTGAACAAGCAAAGTAGCTGGACGTGCATGAATTCCTGTTTCGTCGATTACGTGAAATGATTTTTGTACCAAAATAATCAAACTCCTTTATAAATATATTCGGGCCACCAAATATTTAGCTGCTATATCTCTATGTGATTTTACCCAAATATTGCGGTTTCTATGTATAAAGCACGGAGCAGTCTAAAATTTCGGACCTTTATAAATAGGACAGGTTATTTCCTATTAGTTAAAATGTACCGAAAAACGACAGAGACTTCAATGCTTTTAATTTTATGAATGAAATATTTTTTCAAGTTACTCCTTATAGAGAGAATAGATTTACTTCACCTTCAAGGAGACTCGGTTGCCGGTGCAAAAATAGAAAAAATAAAACATTCATTAAAGCACCTGATACTTAGTCCGCAAGCTGGCAATTGATCCATATTCGTAAAGAACAGGGAAATAAAAATCACACGGCAAGAGAGCCATTCGGCCACCTCAATTTTACACTAGATTAATGCGATAAAACAACTAGCAGGTTTGTTATATAAACCCCATTTGCGTAAAAATTCACTCATTACTCATAAATCATTTTCTTTGTCATGCCGCCATCTACGATGATATTCTCTCCATTAATAAAATCATTCCGGGAATCACTAAGGAATAAACACAATCTGGCTATATCTCCCGGATTGCCCACTCTCTTGGAGAAATGCTGTTGATGATCTGCTGTACTCAGTTTGTCATAGTCCCCCGTCTCTATCCAGCCAGGGCTTATGGCATTGACGCGAATTTTCCTTTCAGCCAAGGATGCGCTCAAGGCATGAGTCAGAGCAATAATTCCTCCTTTTGTCGCCGCATAGGCTTCTGAATCAGGCTCTGATTGAAATGCCCTTGTAGATGCAATATTGATGATACACCCATTCTCCCCCATCAGCTTCGCCCCTTCTCGAGCAAACAAAAATACCGATCGTAAATTAGAATGAATAACACGGTCCCATTGTTCCGTCGTCATTTCAAGCAAGGGGATAAAAGCGGACACACCAGCATTGTTGACCAATATATCAAGATGCCCGAACTGATTTCGAATTAAGTCCATCACATGAATAGCTGTTGCTTCTTCACCGACATCCCCCTCAATGAATACTGCATTCACTCCTGCCTCCTTCAAGCTTGCAGCAGCCTTTTCTCCGTCCTTCCTGTCCTGGTCGACCAGGATTACATTTGCTCCTAGTTCGCCGTAAAGTTTTGCAATCTCTCTCCCAATTCCATTTGCAGCGCCAGTTACTAATACAACTGATTCTTTTTTCTCCATTTACCTCACCTCTTATAAAATTGTATTAATTTCTTGAAAAATTTAAATTTCAGGAGAAATTCGCTTGAATATCGATTGTTTCTTTATAGAAATTGATCATTTTAATGAAATACTCCTTGTTATATCACCATTTCCCCTTTTTACACATCTCAAAATCCTCTGTACCTTAATAGATACCCGGGAATAAACGAGGTCGCTCCTCAGGCAGGCTGGTATGATGGAGGAATTCGAAAACATAGCTGAACAGTATGTACCATTGGTTCATCACATGATTAAGCGGTTGAATATCTATAAAGACAAGGATGAGTTTATACAGATAGGCTTGATTGCTCTTTGGGATGCAAGCAGGGCCTTCGATCCCGCCAAAGGGCAATTTATGTCCTATGCATTCATGACCATCAAAGGGAGAATGCTGTCTCATATACAGAAAACAAACAAAATCCATGGCAGGGAGACGAGCAAGGAAGTAGAATTGGAGGACACTATTCAAGATGAGATTATGACACTCGAATGGCTAGTTCCCAAAGCCTTCCTCGATTCTTTAACACCGAATCAATTCTGTTGGCTGATCAATCATATCCAACATGGCAAAACTACGGCAGAAATCGCCAAAGATTATCATACAACCACCGCATCCGTAAAATCATGGAAACGGTCAACAATCAAGAAATTACAAGCATACTATAGATTGCACCCTGAGGCTTTTTAAAGAAAAAACTGGCCAATGCTTTCTTCGCATTGGCCAGTACGCCTTAACTTCTCGGCTCATCTAAATATTCATAGGTGACGCTGCCTCCAAGGTGGGCAATCCCCCTGAAATGCTTAAAATCAGCCCGCTTTACCAAGACAGAGCGAAAGCTGAGAAAATCTTCCTTACTCACATCTAAATGGGCAATCTCCTTGTTTTTCAATTGTTCAAAAAGAAGCTCGATTTCTTCCTGATTCATACCTCTACCACTCCTTTAATGTGCTTCCATCATACAGTTTTATCAATGGAACGTTCAAGCTCTTTTAATTTTTTGAAAAATTATCAAAAAATCCCTTTTAAATAACATACATTTTCTGAATTTTATACTATAATGACAATAATAATCCGCAAAGGGTAAAAAGCACATTGATGGAGAAAAACGGATTATGATTCCTCACGCTTTATGATTTCCATCTAAACTCTAGAAAAGGTGTGAATAGAATGAAGAAAGCCAATGTAGGAAATATCATTGAATTCCGTGATGGCTTACGCGGGATTGTTGAAAAAGTAAATGAGAATTCCGTTATTGTCGATTTGACCTTAATGGAGAACTACCGTGATCTTGAACTTGAAGAGAAGACGGTCGTTAATCATAAAAATTATACCATCTTAAATGAGCTGTAAAACGAGACCTAGTGTCTCGTTTTTTCGTCCATATCACTCTCTTTCTATTTACAGCAAACTTCGATATAATTAAAACCGATTCCGTTTCGGAACCTTTCAATAAGCTTCTCACAAGACAGAGAGCATAACAGAAAGCAGGTTTAGTATTATGATTGTAAAAAATGATAAAGATTTAGACGGCCTAAAGGCAATCGGAGCAATTGTATCCAACGTGCGTGAAACAATGAAAAATGCGACTGTACCTGGCATAACGACCCTTGAACTGGATCAGCTCGCTAAAAAATTATTCGATGAGACTGGTGCCATCTCCGCACCTAAAAATGAATATGACTTCCCTGGCTATACATGCATCAGCGTAAACGAGGAAGTCGCTCATGGAATCCCCGGCAAGCGTGTGATAAAGGATGGCGATCTCGTTAATATTGATGTATCTGCAGTCTTGAATGGATACTATGCGGATACAGGCATATCATTCATGGTCGGACAATCAGATGAACGAATTGAAAAGCTTTGCCAATGTGCCGTAGACGCATTCAACAATGGCATCTCCAAGGCTAAAGCCGGCTCTAAGAAGAATATGATCGGCAAGGCTGTCTACAACACCGCAAGGGCAAACGGATTTAATGTCATTAAGAACCTGACGGGCCACGGCATCGGCAGAAGCCTGCATGAAAGCCCTGATCATATCCTTAACTATTTCGATCCATGGGACAGCGAACTGCTGCATGAAGGCACCGTCCTCGCGGTTGAGCCATTTATCTCCACAAAAGCATCGATGGTGACTGAACTGGGCGATGGATGGACCTATGTTACGAA